>NZ_JBEZHK010000012.1:0-194628 GCF_040650555.1 Streptomyces sp. NPDC048664
GCGGCAGGATACGGAACCAACAGGGCTCCTGTGCTGCTGAGTTGAGACGTCGAACACCTCCCTCAACGGCACGGGAGCCCTGTCCGTTGCGCATTTCGACCTCACACCGCCCTGTCACCCGATCAGTGGCCCCGCTGAAAACGCTCACTGATCCCCACCGACCGCAGCGGTGCCGATCAGCCGTACTACTCGCAGAAACACAAGAAGCACGGCATGAACGTGCAGGTCATCGCCCGCCCTGCCGGCACACCACTGTGGTTCTCCCGCGCGACACCCGGCCGCACCCACGACCTGACCTCGGCCCGCGCCCACGGCATCGTCCAGGCATGCCTGACCCGGCAGATCCTTGTGCTGGCAGACCGCGCCTACCAGGGCGCCGGCGCCACCTTCCGCACCCCGTACCACCACCACAGCGAACAGCCCGAGCACTACCAGCAGTTCAACCGCGACCACGCCCGACTCCGAGCCCCCGGCGAACGTGCCTTCGCCCGACTCAAGTCCTGGCGCATCATGCGCAGAGCACGCTCCTCCACCCGCCGCGTCAGCCGCACCGTCCAAGCCATCCACGCACTACTGACCTGCGACTATTCAGGATGAAAGAGGTTCAGTGACCGTCATCGAGCGCCAGGAGACCCACCCGGTCCCCTTCGTTGGCCTCGTAAAAGGCCTTCGTGCCCCATTCCATACGACTCACTCAGTCCCCCTCTGAACGTTCGGGGCGAAACAGGTCTTGTCGCTGTCGTGGCCGCAGTCCCCGTACACGCAACAGGCGCAGGTGCATTCCGAGACGTGGAATCCCTCGGGGCCTGGACAGTGGTACGTGAAGTCCTCGCTGTACGAGTCCATCGCGGCGTCGTAGACGTCGGTCTCCCACGTGCTTCCGCACTGGATAATGGAGATGTACGGACTGTTGCCCGGCGCGACGTGCCTCAGCGGCAAGACCGCTCCCTCTTTTTAAATTCCGTGTGTCCTTGAACGGCATCAGACCCTCGCCGGGGTGAAGTCCGACGAGGGCCTGCGAGTGGGAGGGCACCGGAATCCTGGACGGCTCTGCTAATGCCTCAGGAATTCTCGGAGAGGGCTCGACTTTTTAAATTCCTGACTGGTTCACCTCGTTGGTGTACGCCTCCATCTGGATGCGTCGGCAGTACTCCCACCGGAGCGGATCGTCGGGGTCCAGGGCCAGCATCTGGACCGCCTCAGGGTCACCCTGCTGCCGCAGCTCCAGAGCCCGCCCGGAAGCCCTCTGGAAGCCCTGCGCGGTCAGCTCAAAGCCTTCCTCGGTCTCCGTCAGGCCGTGACGGCTCAGCGCTTCCTGGCGGGCTTCAGGGTTCACGGACGCTTCTCGTAGTCGACGGGCTCACCCTCGGGTCCGCCATCGATCAGGTTCCACTCGGGCTGGAAGTCGTCGTGGTCTTCGTACGCCGTGAGGAGTCTGGCGATCACCGGGGCACGGAAATACTCAGGGACAGCGGCGATCACATCCACGACCCCCTTCTGCCACAGGTTGAGTCCATGGGCCTCCGCGTTCGCCTTCCATGTTGCCCCCTGGTTGGCCTCCACCCAGGCCACGAGTCGGCGCTTGGCCTTCACATCGGCTAGAACCCGGTTCCGCAACGCTGCCACGCCCTCGTCCTTGCCAGGCTTCACTGCGCGAGCAGAGGCCCACCCTCTTCACCAAGTCCTGACCTCGATGCCCGGAGTCGGAGTCAGGACCGCCGCCGTCCTCCTGGTCACCGTCGGCGACGGCACCGGATTCCCCACCGCCGCCCACCTCGCCTCCTACGCCGGCCTCGCCCCCACAACCAAGTCATCGGGGACCTCGATCCACGGCGAACACGCACCACGAGGCGGAAACCGGCAGCTCAAACGCGCGATGTTCCTCTCCGCCTTCGCCTGCATGAACGCCGACCCCGCCTCCCGCACCTACTACGACCGGCAAAGAGCCCGCGGCAAAACCCACACTCAGGCGCTCCTGCGGCTTGCCCGCCAGCGCATCAGCGTCCTGTTCGCCATGCTCCGAGACGGCAGCTTCTACGAGTCCAGAACCCCCACAGTCACCCTCACCGCGTGACTTTCGCAAACACCCGCATACCAGGCACCACGTCCTTGACGAACGACATAGAGACACCCCCCGGCACCGTGCTGCGCTGGTCCGACCAGACTGGTGTCTCCGGCCTCCACACCGACGTGGCCACGTACTCGGCTCCGGGCGGCAGTACTCAGCTCGCCTTCCAGATCTGGGCGACCGTGGTGACTTGGTCCACTACGGGCAACGTGCAGTTCCGGTGGGCCCAGAACGCCTCGGACACCACCGCGACCATCGTGCGGACGAACTCATACCTACAGCTCACCCGCGTCGCCTGACGAGCTACAAGCCTGTCACCATCGGGTCCCAATGGGCCCTCGGCCCCCGAAGTTCTGCGGTGTGGTTCGCCCTGGGCCATGTTCCTTGATCACCCCTGTACCTGTACTGCACACGCAGCTACCGTCCCACCATGGACGATTCCCTCTCCTTCGAAAGCTTCCTCGAAGGTGCCAAGAAGGCTGCGTACAAGGCCATGCAGGACCACGGGCACGGCGAGTACGACGAGTTCGCTCTGCACGCCGGTGTCGCCGTAGAGCGGCTCGGCAAGGCGGTGCTTGTCTCGAAGAACCCTGTGTACCTACTGGACATGAACAAGGGGAACCCAGACCTACTGCTCTACTTCGGTGGCCACCTGGAGATGGCCGCGGACAAGGTCCGCACGGTCGGCGCCAAGGACGCCATAGCGCGTCTTCGTAAATTGGGAGTGCTCCGCCCTAGCACCCAGCTCGACAAGCTGATCGAACTTCGCAATGGCACTGCTCACGCGAGCAGTGGTGACGAGGCGAAGACGCTCTTGCCTACGCTTGCCGATAACGTCGCCGACTTGCTCTCGGCAATCGGCTTGGACCTGTTCAGCTTCTGGGGGCGCTGGACGAGCGCCATCAACCTCGCCGCAGACAGGCGGCGAAGTCAGGTCGAGCGGGAGGTCCAGGTTCGCATCAGGCAGGCTCGACACCGCCTTGAAGATCGCCTTAAAGGCCTACCCCTGCCAAAGGCATTGCGCAGGCCTGAAAGGTCCGGTTTCAACTTCTTCTTCGGGACGCCCGATCCCGACGCCGACGGAGAGGTGGTGTCAGTGACGGGCAATGCAGGCTGCCCGGCATGCGACCGGCAGGCAGTCGTGGAGGCGGCCCCCGACGCGACATCGCCCGGTACCCCTCTGATCGCTGTGGCTCTCAGTTGTCCGTGGTGCCAGCTCCAGTTGAATAGTGCGGACGAGGTACGTGCCTCGGGCATCGACGTGACAGATGCCTTGGAGGTCGCGTCTCACGTCATCTACGGCACCCCACTGCCAGACGAGCAAGAGGACGACGGGACGCAGGCAAGCTGAATCCCTCCGAAAGCCCCGGCCATCGTGCCAGGGCTCTCGCATGCCCCCCACAGCGCCGGACCCTCCTGCGCACACCTCGCTAGGAGGTCCCGTTGTTACTCCCTGAGCTGCTCAGACTCGCCGCAGCCGAGGACTCGGGCCCCGACGTCGGCAAACTGATAGGCAAGTTCGCCCAGTACGGCATCGTCGGTCTGGTCGTGGTCCTGCTGATCCTCGGCGTCATCGTCCTGAAGTACGTCATGACGTCCCTGACCGCCGACCGCGACAAGTGGCGAGAGGCGTTTGAAAAGGAGCGGGAGGCGCACCAGGCAACGTGAGAGCAACTCGCCAAGGCCGAGGAGCGCGGAGACGTCGCGGTCGAGCAGGGCAAGACGCTGACCCACCTCCTGGAAGAACTCGGCCACCGTCCCGCCCTGCCCGGGAGCGCATGACATGCGGCCCTTCACACGACGTACCAAGGATCGAGGACGAGAGCGGGGCGTACTGCCCGGAGCACGGCGTGACGATGCTGTGGACACCTCCGACCTTCGACTGGGACGCACTGCTCTCGGAGCCGGGGCTCTCGCACGACGCCCAGGAAACGGCTCCCGACGACCCTCAACAAGGCCCGTGAGGAGCGCCGTGCACAGCAGCGCCTTCCCCTGGTTGAGCAGCCTGACCGACGAGCAGGCGTACGACTTCCTGGACGAGGTGGTCCAGGCGGCTCAGGACGCGGGGACTCACACCGCCTTCCTCCACGCGCTC
Organism: Streptomyces sp. NPDC048664; assembly: GCF_040650555.1. NCBI lineage: Bacteria > Bacillati > Actinomycetota > Actinomycetes > Kitasatosporales > Streptomycetaceae > Streptomyces > Streptomyces sp. NPDC048664. The sequence continues at coordinate 4,164 of NZ_JBEZHK010000012.1, forward strand.
GATGTCCTCGTGGGCCAGCACGCGCCCACCCCCATACTCCTTCGCGGCGTTTTGCCCTAGCGGCTCCCCCAGGCCCCGTGAGGGAACAGAAGAGCCCCGGTCGACTTCGGACGGTCGGGGCTCTTCTTTGTCTCGCGTGTCCCACTTCATGGCGGATCACGGAGCGCGAAGACCGCCAAAGACTGTCCTCTAAAAAATGTCGGCGGCCCCACCTCGGGGTCGTCGGGGCCGACGGGGGCGAACCGCACGCCGTAGCCGTGCAGTTCGGCCACGCGCTCGGCCCAGGCGCGGAACTCGGCGCGCGTCCACTCGAAGCGGTGGTCGCCGTGGCGGGCGTGCCCGGTCGGCAGGGTCTCCCAGCGGACGTTGTACTCCACGTTCGGCGTCGTCACGACGACCGTCCTCGGGCGGGCCGCGCCGAACACCGCGTACTCCAGGGCGGGCAGCCGCGGCAGGTCCACGTGCTCGACGACCTCGCTGAGCACGGCGGCGTCGTATCCCTTGAGCCGGTTGTCGGTGTAGGCGAGCGAGCCCTGGAGCAGGGCGACTCGGGACGCCTGCCGCTCCCCCATGCGGTCCAGCCCCAGCCGCCGGGCGGCGATGGTGAGCGCCCGCACCGAGACGTCGACGCCGACGATCTCCGTGAACCGGGGGTCCTTCAGCAGCTCCCGCACCAACTGGCCCTCACCGCAGCCGAGGTCGAGGACGCGGGCGGCGCCGGCGGCGGTGAGCGCGGCGACGATCGCCTCCTTGCGCAGCACGGCGAGCGGCGTCGGCCCGGGCTCGGTCTCCTGCTCCTCCCCGACCGCGTTGTCGATCGCGTCGACCTCGCTGTCGTCCGCCTCGGCGAGCCTGACCAGTTCGAGGCGCCGCATCGCCTGCCGGGTCAGCGCCCAGCGGCGGGACAGATAGCGGCTGGTGATCAGCTTCTGCTCCGGGTGGGTGGGCAGCCAGCCCTCACCGGCCCGCAGCAGCTTGTCGACCTCGTCGGACGACACCCAGTAGTGCTTGGCGTCGTCGAGGACGGGGAGCAGTACGTAGAGATGGCGCAGCGCCTCGGACAGCGTGCACGCGGTGGACTCCAGCACGAGCCCGACGTACCGCGAGTCGCCCCACCCCGGGAACTCGACGTCCAGCGGCACCGGCTCGGCGCCGACGGTCCAGCCGAGCGGCTCGAACAGGCGCCGCACGAGGGCGGGGCCACCGCGGGCGGGCAGCGCGGGTATCTCGATCCTGAGCGGCAGCGGAAGCGCGGCACGCTCGGGCCGCGCCCTGCACACTCCGCGCATCGCGCTGGAGAACACGGCGCCGAGCGCCACGGCGAGCAGGGAGGACGCCGCGTAGGGGCGGTCGTTGACGTACTGCGCGAGCGCCGCGTCCGGTGCGCCCCCGCGCCCCTTGCCCCGGCCCTTGCGCATCAGCGCCTGTGTGTCGACGTCCAGCAGCATCGCGACGGTGCAGCGCCGCTCGTCCGCCTCGGGGTAGACGACATGCGCCGTCCCGTACGACGTCGAGAAGGCCTGCGGGTTGTCGGGATGCTTGTGCAACAGGAAGCTCAGGTCGGTGGCCGGGGTCTTCTCGTCGCCGGTGGTGGAGATCGTCAGGAACACACCGCCGAGTATCCCCGCCCTGTCCACCGCCCGGCCACGGGGTTTCCCGCCGGTGCGCGCCGGGCCGAGGGCACGGGCCCCCCGGCCCGGACGGCTGTCCGCACCCGGGCCGCGCGCCCCCGCCCGATCGTCCCGCCCCGCTCACCGCACGCGGGACCGCACGCGGAACTACAGCTGGGACTGCACTCGGGACGAGATCAGTTCGAGGTGGTCCAGGTCCTCCAGGTCCAGGATCTGGAGGTAGATCCGGCCGGCCCCGGCCTCGGCGTAGCGGCCGATCTTGTCGACCACCTCGCCGGGCGTGCCCGCCAGGCCGTTCTCCTTCAGCTCGTCCACCTCGCGGCCGATCGCGGCGGCGCGGCGGGCCACCTCCGCGTCGTCCTTGCCCACGCACGCCACGAGCGCGGCCGAGTACGTCAGGCTGTCCCCGGCCCGTCCGGCCTCCTCGGCGGCGGCGCGGACCCTGGCGAACTGGCGGGCGCTGTCCTCGATCGACGCGAACGGGATGTTGAACTCGTCGGCGTACCGCGCCGCGAGCCGGGGAGTGCGCGTCGGTCCGTGGCCGCCGATGACGACCGGGATCCTGCCCTGGGCCGGCTTGGGCAGGGCCGGCGAGTCGGTGAGGTGGTAGTGCTTCCCTTCGAACGTGTAGGTCTTGCCGGGCTCGGTCGCCCACAGGCCGGTGACGATCTCCAACTGCTCCTCGAGGCGGGCGAACTTGTCCTTGGGGAAGGGAATGCCGTACGCCTTGTGCTCCTGCTCGAACCAGCCCGCGCCGAGTCCGAGCTCCACGCGCCCGCCGGACATCTGGTCGACCTGGGCGACCTGGATGGCGAGCACGCCGGGGAGCCGGAAGGTGGCGGCCGTCATCAGGGTGCCGAGACGGATGCGCTTGGTCTCACGGGCGAGGCCCGCCAGGGTGATCCAGGCGTCGGTGGGACCGGGCAGGCCGTCCACGTCGCCCATCTTCAGATAGTGGTCCGAGCGGTAGAAGGCGTCGAATCCGAGGTCCTCGGTGGCCTTGGCCACCGAGAGGAGGGTGTCGTAGGTCGCCCCCTGCTGGGGCTCGGTGAAGATGCGAAGATCCATGCCTCCATCCTGCACGCTCCGGCGCGCCGCGCCCCGCACCCTGCCGCTCGCGGTCCGGCCGCCGTGCGCCCGCGCCGGTCAGCCCGCCGTCTGGTGGCGCTCCCTCACCTCGCCCTCTCGCGCCGCGAGTCTGCGCAGCATCTCGGTGACCCGGTCCCTCGACTCGTCCGCCGCGTCGATCGCCTCCATGCACTGCCAGTACGTGCCCTCCTCCTCTGCCGCGCTCGCGACCGCGACCAGGGCCATCGCCAGCTCCATGAGGAGCGTGCCGAGGTCCATCAGGGCGGTGCGCGCGTCGCCCAGGTCCGTCAGCCGCGCCGCGCGCAGGTCCGCGACATCGATGGCCGGCGTGTCCAGGACGCCGCAGCCCCTTCCGGCCAGCTCCGTCAACCCCAGTGCCTCGCCTCGCAGTTCGGGCGGGCCCGAGACCGCCAGCCTGCTGCCGATCGCCTGCGCCAGGGCGTACGCCTGCCACGCCTCCGTCATGACCCTCGGTCCGTCCTCGCTCTCCTCAAGGGCACGTCTGCTCGTCACGATGAGCCGCACCGCTTCCATGGGCTGCCCCCGCTCTGTCCTGACGTGCTGCCGCACGTCTGCCCGAACTCGGCCGTTCACTACCCAGAGTGAGGTAACCGTGGACGAAAAGCCAGAGGTAGCCCGAATTCTGTGGACAACATGCGGAGATGAGACAATGTCACCACTCCGGAGAGTGACATTCGTCCCGTCTCAGGGCGCTCCGGGAGCCGGAGGCAGTCTTCCGGGGACCGGGAACCGCGCCTCGTTGCGGTCGATCTTCGCCTCCAGCGCCGCGAGCGCGTCGACCCCGAGCACCTCGCACAGCTGGAGCAGGTACGCCAGCACGTCCGCGATCTCGTCGCTCACACGGTGCGCCGTACCCGGATCGTCCATCACCCGCGCCGACTCCTGCGGCGTCAGCCACTGGAAGATCTCGACCAGTTCGGACGCCTCCACACTCAGCGCGGACACCAGGTTCTTCGGTGTGTGGTAGGGCTGCCAGCCTCGCACGGCCGCGAACTCCGCGAGCCGCCGCTGGAGCCCGGCCACGTCCAGGTCGTCGATGCGCCTGCCCTGCTCTTCGGGTGCCACCGCCGCTCGCTTCAGCTCTTCCGGTTCTTCCGTCACGGGCCCAGGTCTACCACCGTCACCCCGTCCGCCGCCCCCGCCGAGCACACCCCCTCACCCAGCGCGCCCACCAGCCGGATGTGGCCGCGCTCGCACATCCGGGCCGCGAGCGACAGCAGTTCCCGCGTCTGCCGCGGGTCCATGCCGCGGCCGAGGTCGTCCGCGACCACCGTGAGCGTCTGCAGCGCCGCGGGCACCTCCGCCACCGGATCCACGTCCAGGACGCCGGGCCCCGTGAGCAGCACGAGCGCCAGTGCCAGGTACCGCAACTCGCCGTCACCGAGCAGCCCCAGCGGGGTGCGCACCCCGTCGCCCCGGTCGAGCAGGGCGCGGACCGTTCCGGCGCCGGCCGGTTCGACCAGCAGGTCGGTGACCCGGCCCGCGCACCCGGCCGCGACCGCCGCCGTCAGCAGCGCGTGCCGGCGGGAGCACTCCGCACGGGTGCGCAGCAGCACCGCGGCCAGATTGCCGCAGCCCGGCAGCAGTCGGCCGGTGCCCGGCGGCACGGCAGCCCGCATCGAGCCGGGGCTCGGGTCACAGGGGAAGACGGAGCGCAGCGCGATCACCATCTGCTCCGCCGCGGCCAGCACCCTGCGCTGCCCGTCCGTCCTGCCGGCCACACGCAACGGCAGCAGCGGCGTGCCGAGCCGATCGTCCGGAAAGGGCGCCCTGGTCACCGGCGCGGAGCCCGCCGTGTGCCAGGCCGCCTGCACCGAACGGCGCCCCGGATCACGCAGGGCCGTCTCCAGCAGCACGACACCGCCGCACGTCAACCGCTCCCCCACGACGCGGGGCCGGGGTTCGGCCTGGATCGCGATGTCGAGTCGTACGGGCCCCTGCGGGCCGTCGGACGTGCAGCCGATCCGGAATCCCCTGCGCCCCTGGCCGTCGGCGGGCGTCCGCTCGGGGACGCAGGCCGCCAGATCCCCGAACGCCTCCTCGAGTTCCGCGCCTGCGGCGAGCCGGGCCAGCGCCTCGTACGCCCGTAGCGCCTGCGACTTGCCCGAACCGCTGGGGCCGGTGAACAGGGTCAGCGGTCCCAGGGCGAACAGGGCCCGCCGATGCCCGGCGAACGCGGCGAGGCGCAGTTCGGTGACGCACGGACGGACGGGGCCCCCGTCCGTGATCCCGGACGGGTCCGGGGTCGCGGACGGGTCCGTGGTCGCGGCGCCGGCCGGGCCCGGGTGGTTCGGTAAGGACAACGCAGACATCGCGGTCATGTCCGAGACCGTAGGCCCGTGGCGCGGGGGCGAACCGTTTTGCCCCCGCACCCTTCCCACGAACGAGCGACGAAGCGGGCCCGGCGCGGGACTACATCCCCGGAACGCCCGCGCCCTCCATCAGCCCCCGCACCTCCGTACCGGCCGGGGTCAGCAGGAACACGTTCCGGTCGACCCGGTGCATGCCGCTCGCCAGCCCGAAGACCACACCCGTGCTGAAGTCCAGCACCCGCTTGGCGACCTCGGTCTCCGCGCCCGTGAGGTCGAGGAGCACCGGCACCCCCGCCATCAGCGTCTCGGCCACCTCGCGGGCGTCCGCGAACACATTGACCCGCAGCACCACGAAGCGGCGTCGCGCCTCGGTCTGCGCCTCGGGTATCGATCGGTGTCCGACGGACGACGGCCAGGCGTCCCGGCCACGCAACGGAACGACCTGAGCGAGCCCTTCCCACTGTTCGTCGGTGACATCGTGGCTGTTCACCGGCCCTCCCCGCCCTGGCTCGTACTCAAAGTCTGCACCGGGCAATTCTTACGCATGGTCACCCGATCGGCCCAACAGCGACACGGTCGCCGACGCGTTCCGGCCGCCACTCCTTCTTCCCGCCCCCCGAACACGCCGCGTCCACCGGGCCGGCGGCCGCCCGCACGGCTGCTTCTTACCGCGCTCACACCGGGCTCTTCACCGTGCGTGGGCGGCCGTTCATCGGGCGCACATACGTTCCGGTGCGTGCACCTGGCAGAACTGAAGCCTCCGACAGGCATCCGCCGGCCCCGTCCTCTCGCCTCGCGTGACGAGCCCGGCCAGGCCCCCCAGCAGTGGCACCGCGTCCTGACACTGCTGGCGGACATCAGCCTGTTCATCGGCACCCGCTCGGTGTGGGGGTCGGCCGCCAGTCACCAACTGGTGATCGCCGCGCTCATCTCCCTGTGCTACGCGTCGATCCTGGTCACCGGCGTGCTCACCCTCGTGGTGCGGCGTGCCCGGACCCTCGCGCGCCTGGACCTGGTCGTGCTGGTGACCGCGGTGACGCTCGTCTTCTGCGCGGTCCTCGTCCAGCACGCCTTCAGCGACGAGTCGGTCCTCACCACCCAGGCGGCCCGCGAACTGCTGCACGGCCACAGCGTGTACGGGCAGGAGTGGCCGTGGCTGTTCCGCCACGGGGTCGCCTACACGCCCACGGTCACCGGCGGCTACGACTTCACCTACGGCTATCCGCCGCTGACCATGCTGCTGACCGTGCCGCTGATGTGGCTCGGGCACGGCGCGCTGCCGGAGACCCTGGCCACCACCACCACGCTGGCCGTCGGCACCGTGGTCATGTGGCGGATGCTGCCGGTGCGGTGGCGTTCGGCGGCCACCATGGTGTGCCTCGGCTTCGGGATGATCCCCTCGTACGCCCGGCTCGGCTATCCGGCGGTCGTCGCGCTCGCCTTCCTGATCCCGGTGATGGTGCGCTGGACGCGCATGGGGCTCGGCGGCAGGGCCGACTGGGGCCGGGCCGCGTGTCTGGGCGCGGCCTGTGCCGCCCAGCAGCTGCCGTGGTTCCTGACGCCGTTCCTGCTCGCCGGCGTCTACGCGGTGCGGCGCGGCGACATCGGGGCTCGGGGAGCCGCCGTCGCGGTGGGACGGATCGCCGGCGTCGCCGCGGGGACCTGGCTGCTGATCAACGCGTACTACATCGTCAGCGAACCGGTGACCTGGCTGTCGGGCATCGCGCTGCCGATCACCCAGGGTGCCGTGATCCACGGCCAGGGCCTGGTGGGCATCTCGCTGTACTTCACCGACGGCAGTGACCGGCTGGAGTGGTACTCGCACGCCAGCATGCTGCTGGCGGCGGGGCTGCTCGCCGTGTTCGTGCTGTTCGTGCGGCGGCTGGGGCCGGCGGCGGCCGTGCTGCCGTGGTGCGCGTTCTTCCTGGCCACGCGCTCGCAGGACGGCTACTACCTGCTGATGACCCCGCTGTGGCTGGCGGCCGCGGTGACCGTGCCTCCCTCCGCGTTCGCCACCGCCTGGCAGCCCCGGCTGCTGCACGGCAGGCGGACGGCCCGTGCGGCGGTGGCCGCCGCGCTGGTGGCACCGTCGCTGGTCGCCGTGGCTCTCGCGGCGACCGGGAGGCCGCCCCTGCGGATGGAGGCGGTCGCCGACTCCCGTACCCCCCTGACCGTGAGGACGCTCGCGGTCCGGGTGAGCAACACCGGTGACGCGCCGCTCGAACCGCACTTCACGGTGACCACCGGCCAGGGCATGAGCCGTTACTGGAAGACGGTCGGCGGTCCCGCCTCGCTCGCCGCCCATACGACGGCCACCTACCGGATCCAGGCGCCCGACGGCCGCTTCGCCCTGCCCAGGAAGGGCGTCCGGATCCGGCTGCGGGCGTTCACGGCGACGCCGATGACACTGTCGAGCCAGGACATCCGTCTGGAGCGGGGGCCGGTCCCGGCCCGCCGGTGACGGATCCGCCACCGGCGGGCCGGGCCTTGCTCACTCCGTGCCGGAGGTGGCGCCGCGGCGTCCGCGGGCGAGCGCGAACGCCGCCGCGGCCAGGCCCAGGACGCCGACGACCAGGCCCCCGATGCCGAGGCCGCGGGCGGTGGAGTCGCTCGCGGAGGCGGACTTCGTCGTGGTGGCGCCCGCCTCGCCCTTCGCGGTGTCGCCCTTCCCGGCGGCCGCCCCGTCGCCCGCGGGAGAGGAGCCCTCCCCCTGCGCGCCCGAGCCCTCCGCCGTGCCCTTGGCGGTCAACTGGAGGGTGGGGGCCGGGTTCTCCGGCTCGTCCTCGCCCGCCTTGGGCTCCTGGATCCAGCGGGCGACGTTTCCGTCCGAGTAGGTCTGGAGCGTCTTGAACGCCAACGCGCCGGTGTCCTCGGGAAGCTGCCCGAAGGCGACGTCGAAGTCCTGGTACTGGCCGTGCCGGATGCGTCCGCCGGTCCAGGTGATCTCGGAGACCGCGTCGGTGATGGTGCCGTCGTCCGTCTTGACCGGGGTCTTGAGCTTGGTGGTGGTGACCTGCGCGGTCCAGCCCTGCTGCGGGCTGACCAGCACCCCGAGGATCGGGTGGTCGGTGGGCAGGAACACCTGCACCTTGGTGGTCGCGGCGGTGTCCTCCTCGTTGGGGACCCGGAAGGTCAGCACGCCGTCCGTGGCGCCCTTGGGGTAGCTGCCGGGGTGGACCGTGACATGGGCGAAGGCGGCGCCCGAGGCGGCGAGGACACCGGCGGCGGCGAGAGCGGTCACGGTGGCGGCGCGGCGCAGGGTGGTACGCGTCGAGGACATGGGTGGGAGAGCTCCGTACTCGTGTCAGGGGGTGGGTGGTCAGGCGGGGTACGGGAGTCCCGGGGGTGGGCCGCGCCGGTGCAGGGCGTGGCGGAGCAGCGCCTGCCGCAGGGGACGGCGGCCGTGGGCGCGGGGGCGGGGCGGTCCGGCGTACGAGGGTAGCGGCGCCGTACGCCAGCCGCGCCACCAGGAGCTGAGTGCCGGGGCGAACGCCGCGGCCTTGCGCAGCAGCGACCACAGCGCCGCCTCGCCGCGGCGCAGGCACCAGGAGGCGGCGAGGGCGGCGGCCAGATGGGCGCCCAGGGCATGCGGGGTCATCGCGTGCGCGTGGCCGCCCAGGTGCATGCTCATGTGCATGCCGGGGGCCATGGGTGTGCCGAGGGGCATGCCCGCCCCGTGCGCGGGTGTGTCCGCGGGTCCTGCCGCGTCGAAGGCGAGATGCAGTCCGCCCTGGACGGCGAGCATGGTGACGGCGATCCCGGGCAGCGCGCACTCGCGTCCGGCGAGCGCGGCGCTCGCGGCGAACACGGGCAGGAGTCCTGCCGCGTCCACCCACAGCGGCGGCGCGGAGCCGGTGGCCAGGGTGTGCCCTGCGGTGGCCAGCAGGACGCACACGACGGCGAACACCGCCGCGCGCACGCTGCGCACCGCCCAGGACACGTCCATGGCCCGGATCCTGTCATGCCGAGGGGTGGGGTCACTTCCTTCCCTGTGGATACGGCGTGTGACGGTCCTACGTTCACGCCGGGACGGATGCGAGCGGTGTCGCGGGGCGGCCTATCGTGGCGGGCATGCAGTCCTACACAATCGGCCAGGCCGCCCGGCTGCTGGGCGTGAGCCCGGACACCGCCCGGCGGTGGGCGGACGCGGGCCGGGTGGCGACCAGCCGTGACGAGAACGGCCGCCGCGTCATCGACGGCAAGGACCTGGCGGCGTTCTCCGTGGACCTGGCGCGCGGCGACGGCGAGGAGGACGCCCCCTCCCGCACCTCGGTCCGCAACGCCTTCCCGGGCATCGTCACGGCCGTGAAACTGGGGGACGTGGCGGCCCAGGTGGAGATCCAGGCCGGTCCGCACCGCCTGGTGTCCCTGCTGACCCGGGAGGCCGTGGAGGAACTGGGTCTCGAGGTCGGGATGGAGGCCACGGCCCGGGTGAAGTCGACCAACGTGCACATCGACCGGGCCTGACGCTCACGTCCAGGGGCCGTAGCTACCGTCCACCCGTATGGTGTCGACACCGCTGACGTAGCGCGCCCCGCAGCGGTCCTGCGGGAGGACGAGCTGGGGTCCGGGGCCTTCGAGCGAGGTGTCGTCGACACGGGTCGCCAGCAGCACGGGCGCGTGACCGAAGTCGGGGTCGATCTCGGCCCAGGACAGCAGGACATGGTGTCCGTCCGCGCCCGTGACGGCGATCAGGAAGCGCAGCCGGTCCTTGCGCCGTGCCGGGTCGAACACGGGGCCCGCGGCACGGAGCACGTCGTGCAGCAGGGGGCCGGCGAACCGGTGCCGCCGCACTCCGCTGGTGGCGCGTTCGAAGCTGACCCGCACCCGGTACTGCGGCCAGGCCGCGAGGTCGGACACGGACAGCCGGACCGGGCGGGCCAGGTCCCCGGTCAGGGTGAGTTCCGCGCTCGGCACGGTGTCGGCGAGCGGCTCCGTCGAGGACGTGCCCACGGTCACCACCTCCCGCAGGAGCGGTACCCGGACGGCGGCACCGCACAAACGCACATGCCGCTCCCATCGGAAGATCGCCCAGCTCATGCGATGGCACAGAAGACTTCCCGCTGGCATCTGCGTCAGTATGATCGTCGCCATGGAGGGGTCCGCGGGATCCCTGCCGACCCGACCTAGGGAGTGGACCCCGTGATGACCCGTTCCGTGCGCCGGACCCGCCGGATGCTCCAGGTGACCGGTGCGGGGGTCGCAGCACTGCTGGCCCTGAGCGCCTGCTCGTCCTCGTCCGACTCGGGCACCTCCCCCAAGTCCAGCTCCTCGACGGCCGCCACGTCGTCCGGCTCGTCGCCGAAGCTGTCCGGCACGGTCACGGTCTTCGCCGCCGCCTCCCTCAAGGAGAGCTTCACCCAGCTCGGCAAGGAGTTCGAGAAGGAGCACCCGGGCACCCACGTCACGTTCAACTTCGGCGGCAGCGACGCCCTCGCCGCGAGCATCACCAGCGGCGCCCCCGCCGACGTGTTCGCGTCGGCCAGCCCCAAGACGATGGCCGTCGTCACGGGCAGGAACGACGCGGTCGGCACCCCCGCCACGTTCGTGCGCAACCAGCTGGAGATCGCCACCCTGCCCGGCAACCCGGACAAGGTCTTCTCCCTGAAGGACCTCACGAAGTCCGGTCTCAAGGTCGTGCTGTGCGCCAGGACGGTGCCGTGCGGGGCCGCCGCGCAGAAGGCGCTGGACGCGAGCGGCCTCAAGCTCACCCCGGTGTCGTACGAGCAGGACGTCAAGGGCGCCCTGACCAAGGTGGAGCTGAAGGAGGCCGACGCCGCGGTCGTCTACAAGACCGATGTGAAATCGGCGGGTGACAAGGTGGAGGGCGTGGAGTTCCCCGAGTCGGCCAAGGCCATCAACGACTACCCGATCGTCCAGCTCAAGAACGCGCCCAACGCCGAGGCGGCCAATGCGTTCATCGCTCTGGTGCGGTCCGACGAGGGCGGCACGGTCCTCGACCAGGCGGGGTTCCTGAAGCCGTGACCCGGCTCGGCACCCCCGACGCCGCGGCCCGCACCCTGACGGGCGGGCCGCGGCGTGGGCGTGTCCGCCTCCGCCCGGGGGTTCCGCTGCCGCTGCTGGTGCCCGCGCTGGCCGGTCTGGCCTTTCTGCTGCTGCCCCTTGTCGCGCTGCTCGTGCGGGCACCGTGGCGCACCCTGCCCGACCAGCTGACCAGTACGCAGGTGTGGCAGGCGCTCCAGCTGTCCCTGGTGAGCGCGACCGCCGCGACCGGGGTGAGCCTGGTGGTGGGCGTACCACTGGCCTGGCTGCTGGCACGCACCGACTTTCCGGGGCGGGGTCTCGTCCGGGCCCTGGTGACGCTGCCGCTCGTCCTTCCGCCGGTGGTGGGCGGTGTGGCCCTGCTGCTGGCACTCGGGCGCAACGGTGTGGTGGGGCACTGGCTGGACGCCTGGTTCGGGATCACGCTGCCGTTCACGACGGCCGGGGTCGTGGTGGCCGAGGCGTTCGTGGCCATGCCGTTCCTCGTCATCAGCGTCGAGGGCACCCTGCGGGCAGCGGATCCGCGCTACGAGGAGGCCGCCACGACGCTGGGCGCCTCGCGCTTCACCGCGTTCCGGCGCGTCACCCTGCCGCTGACGGCGCCGGGTGTGGCGGCCGGTGCCGTGCTCGCGTGGGCGCGGGCCCTGGGCGAGTTCGGGGCGACGATCACCTTCGCGGGCAACTTCCCCGGCCGTACGCAGACCATGCCGCTGGCCGTCTACCTGGCCCTCCAGGACGACCCGGACGCGGCGATGGCGCTGAGCCTGGTGCTGCTGGCGGTGTCCGTCGCGGTCCTGGCGGGGCTGCGGGATCGGTGGATGACGGCGTCATGACCGACCTCGACGACCTCGACGGCGCGAAGGCCCCCCGGGCGGCCGGCGGCGCCCGGGACGAAGGTCTGGACGCGCGCATCGTGGTCGAGCGGGCCTCGTTCCGTCTCGACGTGGCGCTCACGGCGGCGCCCGGGGACGTCGTGGCGCTGCTCGGGCCCAACGGCGCCGGGAAGACCACCGCCCTGCGCGCGCTGGCCGGACTCGTCCCGCTCGGCGGGGGCCATGTGCGGCTCGACGGCGCCACCCTGGACCGCACACCGCCGGAGGAACGGCCGGTGGGCGTCGTCTTCCAGGACTACCTGCTCTTCCCCCATCTGAGCGCGCTCGACAACGTGGCGTTCGGTCCGCGGTGCCGGGGCGCGTCCAAGGGGCGGGCGCGGGAGATCGCCCGTACCTGGCTGGAGCACATGGGACTGGCCGACCACGCCGACGCCAGACCGCGCCGGCTGTCGGGCGGGCAGGCCCAGCGGGTGGCGCTCGCCCGGGCGCTGGCCATCCGTCCGCGGCTGCTGCTCCTGGACGAGCCGCTCGCCGCGCTCGACGCCCGCACCCGGCTCGAGGTGCGGGCCGGGCTGCGGCGCCATCTCGCCGCGTTCGAGGCGGTCGCGGTGCTCGTCACCCACGACCCGCTGGACGCGATGGTCCTGGCCGACCGGCTGGTGGTGCTGGAGCACGGCGAGGTGGTCCAGGAGGGCACGCCCCAGGAGATCGCCCGGCGCCCGCGGACGGACTACATCGCACGGCTCGTGGGCCTCAACCTGTACCGGGGGACGGCGACGGGGCACAGCGTCCGGCTCGACGCCGGCCCCGCCGTCACGACCACGGAGGACCTGTCCGGCCCGGTGTTCGTGGCGTTCCCGCCCGGCGCCGTCACGCTGCACCGGGAGCGGCCCGAGGGGGCGAGCGCGCGCAATGTGTGGCCGTGCGAGGTGGCGGGTCTGGAGACGTACGGCGACCAGATCCGTGCCGACCTCACCGGCGAGCTGCCGCTGGCGGCGGACCTGACCACGGTCGCGGCGGCCGAACTCGGCCTCGAACCGGGCGCGGCGGTCTGGGCGACCGTCAAGGCCGCGCAGACGCACGCGTATCCAGCCTGACGCGCCGCGCGGTGTCGGTCCCGAATCCGTCGTCGCGGGGTCAGCATAGGAGCGGACGCTGCCCTTCCCAGGTTCCGCGAGGCGAAGATGAGCATGAGCATGAGCATCCGCAATCGGCTTCCCGGCACGGTGACGGCCGTCGACGCGGGTGAGGTGATGGCGGCCGTCAAGGTCCGGCTGACGGGAGGGCAGGAGGTGACCGCGGCGATCACCAGGGAGGCCGTCGACGACCTGGGGCTCTCCCCCGGCGCCCCGGTGCACACCCTGGTGAAGTCCACGGAGGTGGCGCTCGCCACCGAGACCCTGTCGGGCGTCTCCATCCGCAATCAACTGCCCGGCACGGTCGAGGGAGTCGACACGGGCGGGGCGATGGCGGCGGTCAGGGTCGCGGTGGCCGGCGGGGCGCTGACGGCCGTGATCACGCGGAACGCCGCGGAGGAGCTGGCACTGGCACCCGGCTCGCCGGTCGTCGCGTTGATCAAGTCGACGGAGATGTCCCTCGCGACCGGCTGATCCGGGTCCGGCCGGGCCGGGGGCCGATCGGACGTCCGGTCGCCTCCCGTCGCGTTCACCCGTTCCGGTGATCACGGAAACACCCGCCACCCGACTATCGTCTACATTACAGTAGACAGTCTACAGATTTGTAGTCAGACGCCGGGTGCCGTCCTGCCGCACCCGGCTCCCTCCGGAAGGGCTCGCGACGATGGCCACCCCCTTGTCCTCCCCACCCGTGTCCCTGGCGGCACAGCTCGCGGTGAACGTGCTGGACGCCCAGTCCCTGCTCGCCGCCTTCGGCGTCCTGGGCGTGGGTGTCGTGATGTTCGCCGAGACGGGCCTGCTCATCGGCTTCTTCCTGCCCGGGGACTCCCTCCTGTTCACGGCGGGACTGCTGTGCTCGGGCTCGAGCCGGCAAGGCGTGACGCTGTCGCTGCCCCTGCTGCTGGTCTGCGCGGCGGTGGGCGCGCTGACCGGATCGCAGTGCGGCTATCTGATCGGGCGCAGGGCCGGGGGCACCCTGCTCGCGCGCAGCCGCTCGGTCCGGCTGAGGGAAGGCGCGCAGCGCGCCGAGGAGCTCCTGGAGAGATACGGGCACGCGAAGGCGATCGTCCTCGCCCGCTTCGTCCCCGTCGTGCGCACGGTGCTCAACCCCATGGCCGGCGCCCTGCGCGTGCCCCTGCGCACCTTCACCGTCTGGCAGACGGCGAGCGGCCTCGTGTGGACCCTCGGCCTCACCCTGGCCGGGTACGCGCTCGGTTCCTCGGTGCCGAACGTCGACCGGTACCTGCTGCCGATCATCGCGGTGATCGTCGCCCTGTCCCTGACACCGTTCGCGCTGGAGGTGCTGCGCTCGCGGCGGGCGGCGAAGGAGGGGGCCGGCGGCTGACGCGCCCCGGCGCCGACGGCGCGACACCGGCCGACGGAGCGTGCGGCGGGAGGGCCGGCCGGCTCTTCGGGAGGGCGTCGACCCCGGGCGCCCCCGCGCCGTCGGCCTTGATCCCGCCAGGGCGGTGGCCCGTCCGACGTGCGGCCCCCAGCGGGCGCGACGGGTCCTGGCGGCTCGCCGCGTCCGCGTGGACCCGGCGCGCGCACTCCTCGCGGCGGTCGCGGCCCGGCGCCCACGGTCACAGAACCCTGCGTCGCACGAGCAGTCCGAGCGTCACCAGCCCGGGCAGGAGGGGCAGCCACACCGTCAGCAGCCGGTACCCGAGCACCACGGACGCCGCCGCCACGGACGGCGCCCCGGCGAGCGTCAGGGCCACGGCGAGGGCCGCGTCCAGGGAGCCGATACCGCCGGGAGTGGGCAGCAGGACGGCCGCGCTGCTCGCCACGAGATAGGCCAGGGCGACCCGTTCGGGAGCCAGCGGCAGGCTCAGGGAGCGGCTGACCGCGATCACGACCAGGCAGTGCAGCAGGGCGAAGGCCAGCGAGCCGCCCCACAGGGCCACCGCGCGACCGGGCAGCCGGTGCACGGCCCGTAGGCCGCCGAGGACCGCGCGCACCGCGCGCCGCACCGGTCGGCACAGCGTCGCGCCGAGGGCCCCGAGCGCCGACAGCCCCGCCGCCACCGCGAGCGCGGAGCCGGGCGGAAGGCGCAGCAGCCCGGGAGCGCCCAGCGCGAGCACGGCGATCAGCACGCCACGGGACAGCGCCCCGGCGGTGGCCTTGACCGCGAGGGCGGTGGCCGCGCTGGTGACGGTCAGTCCGCACCGCGTCAGGAAGCGGAGGTTGACGGCACCCGCGCCGGCACCGGCGGGCAGCAGATGGTTGGCCGCGGACGCGCCGAACTGCGCGGCCACCAGCCGCCCCGCGGGCAGCGGCTCGGGCACGGCACCCTGCTGGGCCAGCGCCGAGACGGCCCAGGTGCACAGGGCGGCCGACGCGCCCAGCAGCAGCCAGCCCGGATCGGCGCCCGCCAGTCGGACGGCACCGGAGGCGATGACCGGCCAGTGCCGCACGGCGAGCAGGGCGCCGCACCCGAGCACGGCGAGACTCACCGCCGCGCGCCAGGGGAACCGGGCACGCGGATCCACCCGCCGGGCGGCCGGACTCCGCGCCGTGCCGCGTACCTCCCGCCCCGCCCGCTCCACCGGCGTGCCGGCCGCAGGCGTCATCCGCGCCCCTTCCCGGCCACCCGGGGTGCGACCCGGATGCGTACGCCCTCGAAGGGATGGGCGATCCACGCTCGCGCGTAGGACGGCGGCCGGCTGTCGGGCGTGCCCAGGTGGGCGACGGGCATGAGGGCGGCGGTGCGGGTGATGGCGGCCGGGGTGCTGTTGGCGTTGCTGCCGCTGGTGGCGGCCGAGGAGCAGCCGGCGTAGAAGGCGATCGGGACGGCCTGGTCGCCGGTCAGCAGGCACGGGGGCCGCACGCCGAGTCGGCGCAGTTCGGTGGCGGTGCGGGACCAGGCGCGGTGGTCCGCGGCGGTCCGCTCGACGGTGGTGTGCAGCACCGTGAACTGCACGGCCAGATGCGCGGCGAGCGCGAGCGCCACGACCGCCGCGGCGATCGGCCGCAGGCGGCCGTACGGCTCCGTGACGAGGTGGAGCAGGGCGTGGGCGACAGGGAGGGCGAGCAGGGCGTAGGCGGGCAGCAGGAAGCGGGGCGCGGCGTATCCGATCAGGAACAGATAGGGGAAGGCCGCCGTCGCCGCGCAGGCCAGCGGCACCAGGGTGCGGGCGGGGCGCGGTGGGCGCTGGGCCAGGAAGGCGACGCCGACGGCGAGCAGGGCGAGCAGCGGGAGCACGAACCACCAGGCGGTGACCGCCGGGTTCGGCAGGGGGCCGGTGCAGGGCCGGCACAGGGTGTGCCCGGCCAGGCCGCGCACCTGGTCGCCGAGGGGGACGTGCCAGCCGAGGCCGCCCTGGATCCGGGAGCCGTCGGACAGGCGGCGCAGGAGTCCGCCGTAGTCGCGGTACGCCTCGACGATCCACTGGGCGGCGCCGGCCGCCAGCCCGCCCACGAGCGCCACCACCAGGGACAGGCGGCGCCGGGGGCGCGCGAACAGCGGCAGGACGAGCAGCGGTGCCGCGGCCCACACCGCGTCGGTGGGCCGCATCCAGGTCATGAACGCCGCGCTGACGGCGACGCCCGCGAGGGCCCCGCGGTCGGCGCCGTCCTCGAGGACGCGCAGGAAGCAGCCGGTGCACGCGAGGGCGCCGATCGCGGCCCAGTAGTTGGGCATGGCCTGCGGGCCGTAGAACAGGGTGATCCACAGGCTCGCGAACAGCGCGCCGCCCAGGGCGACGCAGCGGGCGGAGAAGAGCCCGCGCCAGGCACGCAGGGCGAGGAACAGCGCGAGGCCCGACAGCACCGCGAGATAGACCCTGAGCATCGCGGTGGAGGAGGTCCAGGAGGCGACGGGGGCCACGAGCAGGGAGATGCCCCGGGAGCGCGGCGCGCTGAAGTAGGAGGCGGGGGCGTGCGCGCTGACCTGGCTGACGTAGACCGTCTCGTCCCAGCCGAGGCCCATGTGCGGCCCCACGAACAGCAACTGAAGGAGGGTGAAGGCGCAGGCGACGAGGGCGGAGAGGCCCTGGCCCCGGTCGCGCCAGGAGGTACCGGCCACGGTGAGGCCGTCCAGCCGGTGGACCCCGGCCAGGGCGGTGTTCGCGTTGGAGGCCATGCCCCTCCCTCATCCCCTGCGCGCCGTAGGGGCGTCACGCCTCGCGCCGCGCGGGGCGGGCGGTGGAGAGCGGGAAGCGACCGGCGGGAACGCGGGACAACGAAATCGGTGAAAACGTAGATCACGGACAAGTTAGCGCGATCATCCCGGTGGTGCGGTCCGGGACCGGCGCCCGTCCGGCAACCCGCGGCCACGGTTGCGCCAACCGGGTGGACGCTCCGGGCCGCCCGGACCGGACAACCGGCTCTGTCCGGGCCGCCGTCCGCTCCTCTCGCCGCCCTCGGCCCGTTCCCCTACGCGCTGTAAGGTTGCGGGCATGGCTGGCACAGGCGCGCAGGGCAGGGCTGAACGGCGCAGCGCCGGCGAACTGGAGAGCGAGGTGCTGGCGACGCTGTGGGCCGCCCCGCGGTCGCTGACCCCGGCCGAGATCCAGGCCGCGATCAACGGCGGCCTCGCCTACAACACCGTGCACACCATCCTCAGACGCCTGACCGACAAGGGACTTGTCCTGCGCGACGTGGACGGGCGGCGCGGCGCGTACCGGCCGGCGAAGAACGCGGCCGAACTGACGGCCGAGACCATGCACGAGGCCCTGTGCCGCGGCCCCGACCCGACGGCCGCGCTCCAGCACTTCGTCGGCCGCCTCAGCCCCGAGGAGGAGCAGACCCTTCGCGACCTGCTGTGCGGGAACCCGCGGACCGGCGCGGACCTCGGCGGGTCCCGGGGAGGGCACGCCTGAGCGGCACCGCGGTGCCGGGCCCCGTCGGGGTCAGTGCTCGTGCGGTCCGGGCCGGTGGACGGGGCCGTGGGCTTCGTCGCAGTGCTCGGGCCGCTCCGCGGGGGGCGCGCTGATCCGGAGCAGTCCGTCGTCGCCGAGGTCCTCGCCGAGGTGGTCGACCTGGAGCGTGGCGTGGCTGATGCCGTGCGCGTCGCGCAGCAGCCGGTGGAGCCCCCGGCGCACCGCGTGGCAGTCGCCGCCCGGCTCGACCAGGACGTGCGCGGAGAGGGCGGGCTGACCGGAGGTGATGGTCCACACGTGCAGGTCGTGGATCTCCACGACGGAGGGCTGTGCGGCGAGTTCGTCCCCGATGGCGTCGGGGTCGAGGCCGGCCGGGGCGGCTTCGAGGAAGATCCGGCCGGAGTCGCGGACGAGCCCGAACCCGGCCTTGGCCATGAGGACGACCACGACGAGGGTGGCGATGGCGTCGGCGCGTGCGAAGCCCGTCAGCACGACGACGAGCGCGGCGACGGCCGTACCGATGAAGGCGAACAGGTCGTTGAGGATGTGCTGGTAGGCGCCCTCGACGTTCAGGGAGGTGCGGTTGGCCCGGGAGATGCACCAGGCGGCGGCCACGTTGACGACGATGCCGGCGAGCGCGGTGGCCAGCATCAGTCCGCCCTCGACCGCGGGCGGACTGATCAGACGCCGTACGGCCTCGAACGCCAGCCAGGCGCCCAGCAGGAGCAGGGTGAGGCCGTTGGCCTGGGCGGAGAGGATCTCGGCGCGCTTGAGGCCGTAGGTGAAGCCGCCGCGGGCGGGGCGGGCGGCGAGCCGCATCGCGACGAGGGCGAGCACGATCGAGGCGGCGTCGGTCAGCATGTGCGCGGCGTCGGAGATGAGTGCCAGCGACCGCGCGATGACTCCGGCCGTCACCTCGGCCGCCATGAACACGGTGATCAGGGCGAGCGCGCCCGCGAGCCAGCGGCGGTCCGCGTCGGCCGACACCCCGTGCGCGTGGCCGGAGTGCCCGCCCGCGCCGTGGTCGTGGTCGTGCCCGTGATCGTGACTGTGGGTGCTCATGGGTGTGCGCCCTCCCCCTGCTGACGAATGCCTCGTTCCGCAGTCAAACCCATAGGTGAGCACATCGGCAAAGGTTGCACCGGTGACCGTTGTCATCTTCGGTAACGGCCCGCTGACCTGCGGTCCTCCACCGCCGCGCGAGAGTGGGGCGGTGAGGGCGGGGAGCCCCGCGGCGTCAGGCCGTCCAGCCGTGGCCGCCACCGCTGTGGAAGAGGGCCATGACCGCGGTGGTCACCACGAGTCCCTGGGTGACGCGCCGCCCCTGCGGGAACATGGCCGCGAGCGCCCAGGCGAAGGCCGCGTACCACGGCATGGACCAGGGCGCCGTCAGGATCCACGCGAAGGCGAGCGCGAACGGCACGGCACCGGCGGCCGGGGTGGCCGCTGGGACGCGGCGGCGCAGCACGGCGGCGAGCACGAGCATCAGCGCGGGCCACAGCAGGCCGATGAGCGCCGTGCACGCGCCGTGTCCGAGCAGCGCGGTGGCGTACCGCTCGAACACGGCCCACGCCGAGGGCCTGGAGACCTGGTGGGAGGCTGCGGAGAGCGGGGCGAGGGCGTGGGTGCCGTAGCAGCCGTAGAGAAGCAGCAGGGTCAGTGCGGCCGCGGCCGTCCGACGGGCCAGTCGCCCCCAGACACGGGAGCGCAGCAGCGGCCAGGCCAGTCCGACGCCGAGCAGGGCGGCACTGATCTTGACGCCGCAGGCCAGACCGACCAGCACCCCGACCAGCAGGTCGTGGCGCCGGGAGGTGGCGCGCGTGGCGAGGCGGACCGCGCAGACCGCCAGGCAGGCGACGAGGGTGTCCAGGTGCCCGCCGGCGACCATCAGGCCGATCAGGAGCGGGTTGGCGCTCCACAGCAGCGCGGCACGCACCGGATCGTCGGCGGTGCGTATCAGCAGGTGTCCGGTGGCCAGGAACACGGCCGCGCCCGCGAGCATCAGGACGGAGATGGTCAACCAGGGCCGGTCGCCGCCGACGGACGCCGCCGCCTCCTGCCACCAGGTCGCGACCGGTCCGTACACCGAGGGGGCGTCCCGCCACGCGACACCCACCAGGGCGGCGTAGGGGCCCCCGAGGTCGGCGGGGGTGGTGAGATAGGGGTCCTGGCCCAGGGCCGCGATCCGGCCGTAGGCGGCATAGCTGGCGGTGTCGGAGGAGCCGACCGGGGTGAGGAGGGCGATGCCCGCCGTCGCCACGGCACCGGCGAGGAAGAGCCGCCGCGGGCTGGGGTTCCAACCTCTCTGGCGCGCCCTGAGCAGGAGGAGGGTGCCCAGGCACGCGAGCGCGACGGCCGTCAGGGTGGCCGTCACGGACACCACGCCCGGCAGATGCGGCAGGCTGGGCGGGCCCAGCACGCGAAGCGGGCTCGTCGACGCCCGGAGCGTGTTGTTGTTGGGAGCGAGGGCGCCCACGAGCGCGAAGAGGACGAGTCCGGCGGCCGACATCCACACGCCCGCCCGCGGGGCGGGTACCACCCCGGTCTCCTGGGACTTCGGGGCGCTTGTCCTGACGTCGCCCGGGGAGCGCGGGGCTCTCTCGCCGTCGTCGGTCGTCAAGGTCACTGTTCGCCCCGGGCTGTCGCTGCTTCGGCCTGCCGCCGCCACGCTACCGCGCGCGGTACGGGGGAGGCCTCCCGCGCCCGTTCGGCAGGGGTTGCGCGCGACGCCCGCGTCAGGACAGGATCAGTCCTTCGTGAGCCAACACTTCGATGTCCTTGTTCTGGGAGCGGGCCCCGGCGGCTACACCGCGGCGGTCCGAAGCGCGCAACTCGGCCTGTCCACCGCGATCGTGGAGGAGCGCTACTGGGGCGGTGTCTGCCTCAACGTGGGCTGCATCCCCTCCAAGGCCCTGCTGCGCAACGCGGAGTTGGTGCAGTTCGTCACCCACGAGGCCAAGGCGTACGGGATCAGCGTGGGCGACGACGTCTCCGCGGACTACGGGGTCGCCCATCAGCGCAGCCGCAAGGTCGCCGACGGCCGGGTCAAGGGCGTCCACTTCCTGATGAAGAAGAACGCCATCACCCAGTTCGAGGGGCGCGGCGCCTTCACCGACGACCACAGCCTGACGGTGACCCGTCCGGACGGCGGCACCGAGACGGTGACCTTCGACCACTGCGTCATCGCGGCCGGCGCCACCCCGCGGCTGCTGCCGGGCACCGCGCTGTCGGACCGTGTGGTCACCTACGAGAGCCAGATCCTCAGCGAGACGCTGCCCGACAGCATCGTCATCGCGGGCGCCGGGGCGATCGGCGTGGAGTTCGCCTATGTGCTGCGCAGCTACGGCGTCGAGGTGACCGTCGTCGAGTTCCTGGACCGCGTGGTCCCCCTGGAGGACGAGGAGATCTCCAGGGAGCTCGCGAAGCAGTACCGCAAGCTCGGCATCGAGGTGCTCACGGGCACCGCGGTCGTGTCGATCGACGAGTCCGGCCCGCGCCTGCGCGTCACCGTCGACAAGGGCGGCGAGCGGCGGATCCTGGAGACGGACAAGGTGCTCCAGGCCATCGGCTTCGCCCCCAACGTCCAGGGCTACGGTCTGGAGAACACCGGGGTGCGGCTCACCGAGCGCGGCGCCGTCGACGTCGACGGGCGCTGCCGCACCAGCGTGCCGCACATCTTCGCGATCGGTGACGTCACCGCCAAGCTGATGCTGGCGCACGCCGCCGAGTCGATGGGCGTCGTGGCCGCCGAGACCATCGCCGACGCGGAGACCATGGAGCTGGACTACACCATGATCCCGCGGGCCACCTACTGCCAGCCGCAGGTGGCGAGCTTCGGCTACACCGAGGCGCAGGCGCGCGAGCGGGGCTTCGACGTCCAGGTGGTGAAGTTCCCCTTCTCCGCCAACGGCAAGGCGCACGGCCTCGGGCACCCCGTCGGCTTTGTGAAGATCATCAGCGATGGCACCCATGGCGAGCTGCTCGGCGCCCACCTCATCGGGCCCGAGGTCACCGAGCTGCTGCCGGAGCTGACGCTCGCGCAGCAGTGGGACCTGACCGTCCACGAGGTCGCCCGCAACGTCCACGCGCACCCCACGCTCGGCGAGGCGGTGAAGGAGGCCGTCCACGGCCTGGCCGGACACATGATCAACATGTGACGCCCGGAGGGCGCCGTCAGGGGGACCAACCGCCAACCAGCAATGCAGCGCCACGATCACGGTCGTCGACGGTCGTTGCTGGTCGTCGTTGGCCCCCTTCTGACGGCCCACAGACGGCCCAGCCTGACTGAGGACGCGACAGATTCACAGTGAGCCCAGGTCACCCCCTACGGCCTGCAGCTTTCCCAAGCTAGCGGCCGCCGGGGGAAGCAGAGTACCGAGTGGCTTGGCCGTGTGAGTACATCAGTTTGGGAAGCTGCGGGCATTCGGGGCCGGTTCGGGCGCTGACCTCGGCGAACGTTGGCGGGGTGGCCCCGTCGGGCTCGGCTGCTGTCACCGTGGTCCCCCGCTGTTCCCCGCCGGATCTGGTGCGCTTGTGGTGCGCGGAAACTCCGCAGCTGGATCAGACTGACTCATCAGGTAAGTCAACTCCGCTTCGGTGGCCTCAGGTCGGAGACGAACGTCGAAGGTATAGCCCTCGTCGCAGAACACCACGTCAAGGTGAGCCGGAGCGAGTCTGCGGAACACGATCGCCAGCCACACGGCGTCCGCCCGCCAGAGATCCAGGTACAGGCAGGTACCGTCCTCATGTAGGTATGCCCCGCCTGGGCCGTTCTCCGTCTCGAAGGACCAGCTGAAGCTTCGTGCACCGCTACGGTGAGTCGGGGCGATCTCAACGGGTGCCCATCGAGACCGCATCGCTGTCGTCAGTGCCTCAGCGTCGACTCGCCATGTGCCCGCCTCGCTGTCGGCAAGTGCCATGAACTGCGCCATGGCGGCTGTCTATCACCCGGGCAGCGGCCGACGGGCCTTGCCCCTCGTTGCACTCCGGGGTAGGCGCACGCTCTTCGCAGGGGTTCGGGGGACAGGTCAGACGGGGTACGCGTACGTCCATGAACGGTGGTAGCCGTGGGTAGACTGGACAAGGACCAGGACAACGAGTCCACCGATACCTGCTTTAGGGCCCGTAAAGAACAACCTGCTCTTCCCCGGGCACCCGCCAGGTCGTCCTGATCAACTGCCGCCGCACCGACTGCAGGCCCGGCAAGACCACGATCACCACCGTCTGCGCAGTGACCAGCCGGACCCCCGAGCAAGCCACCCCGCTCAGCTTGCACGACTGATCTGGGACCACTGGAAGATCGAGGCGCTGCACCACGTCCGCGACACGACCTTTGCCGAGGACGCCTCCCATCTGCGAACCGGCAACGCTCCACGCGCGTTGACGACCCGGTGTAATCTCGCCGTCGGCGCTCTCCAGCTCAGCGGCGTGAAGAACATCGCCGCCGGGCTCCGGCACAACGCGTGTGGCGCCCGCCACCCATCGAACTCCTCGGCCTCGCGTGATCACAATCGGACATCCGCCGACTACGCCGGAGTCTTGGGCTCCTCCGCCCCTGTTATAGTGCTCACGACCACCTGACTTACTGATCAGTAGCTAAGTTGCCTTTCCGGCACGGGGAATTGAAGCCGGTGCTCCGAACGATATTTGCGCGCGCCGGTCAAGGAATGCATGCACAACAATTTCAGATCACGGATCGCGGCGTTCTTCGTCGCCCTGGCCGTCACCCTCACGGGCTGCGTGGGTTCCGCGGCCAGCGCCCAGGCCGCGGAGCAGGGGCGAGTGGAACGGCTCGCGGAGATCGTCCGCAAGGTGGCCCAGTATGCGAACTGCGACCGTCTGCCCCTGCTTGAACGGCCCGTGTGCCTAAAGCAGTTCGCGGGCAAGGCCATCGCGCTGGGCGTCGGGGTCGGGGTGTTCCTCTACACCACGCAGGACGCCATGAAGGACCACGGAGCGAGCTTCAAGGACCTCGACAAGAACATCAAAGCAATTGAAGCCCTCAAGCCGCTGAACCTCGTGGATCCCAGCAAGTCACCGGATCCCGCGGAGCAGCTGAAGCTTCTGGAAAAGGCCGTCCAGACCTTCAAGAGCGCCCGGCCGCACCTGGACAAACTCCGGGAGAACCTCGCTAAGGCGGACTCCCTGCTCGGGACCCAGAACGACTCCCTGCTCGCCCTCACCTTCCTGACCGTCGCGCTGGGTGAGTACTTCCCCGAGCAGAAGAAATACCCGGAGGCGAAGCCGGTCTTCGACTTCGAGAAAGAGCTGAACGAGTTCAACGAGACGCTGGACCAGATCAACGCGGGTCTCGGCAAGATGAGCCGCGCCCTGGACACGATGAACTCGGGCGTCCGCGATGTCAACAAGGGCCTGGCCGAGGCCAACAAGGGCATCGACCAGGCCAACAAGGGAATGAAGGAGCTCAACGAGGGAATCCGCCAGGCCAACAAGGGAGTCGACGAGGCGAACAAGCACGTACCCGGCATCAAGAAGGGCGCGGAGAAACTCCGTGACATGTCGGGGCTCGACTTCGACTTCTCCGGCCTCGGGGACACCTGGGCCTCCGGAAAGTCCCTCCTGGACGACGCCGAGCAGCAGCGAAGGATGTCACTGCTGCTGGACCTGCTGCCCGGGGTTGGCGACGGCAAGGGCGTGGTCGAGGCGCTCGTCGGCAAGGACCTGGTCACCGGCCAGAAGCTGACCACCGAAGAACGCTTGCTCGGCGGCGCGTCCGTGCTGAGTTGGCTACGGACCGGCGACCGGCTGCTCACGGCGGACCAGATACGCAAGGCCCGCAAGGGTGAACAAGCCGTCACCTGCAACAGCTTCCCCAACGGCACCAGGGTACTGATGGCGGACGGCTCTCAGGTGCCCATCGAACAGGTCCGGGAAGGGGATCGCGTCCTGGCCGCCGATCGCGACACCGGCCGCCGGCAGCCCGAGCCGGTCACGGATCTGATCACCGGTCAGGGCGAGAAGAACCTCGTCGACGTCACCCTGCAGACCGACCAAGGGCCTGCCACGGTCACGGCCACGGACGAACACCCGTTCTGGGTGGACGACCTCGGAGCCTGGGCGACCGCAGACCAGCTGCGACCGGGAGCCTGGCTCCGAACCAGCGCGGGTACCCGGGTGCAGGTCGGCGCGGTGAGAGCCTGGACCGCTTCCGACCAGAAGGTCCGCAACCTCTCCGTCGATGATCTGCACACCTTCTACGTCATGGCCGGCAGCACATCGCTGCTGGTTCACAACACCAACGGCTGCGGCAAGTGGAAGGCCGAGTTCGACGCTCTCCCCAACGGCAAGCAGAGTCATGTGAAGGAGATCTCGACCGCCGCGGAGCTCCGCAAGACCTTCGAGCGGTGGACCGAGGACGCCAAGCGGCTGCCCGCCCGCGGACCGAAGATCCCGGATGTGTACCAGCTCCCCGACGGCACGATCATCCAGTGGCGTGCATCATCGGCCTCGGGTGGCGAGACCATCGATATCTTCCCCGTCACAGGCAAGGGAAAGAAGGTGCACCTGCCGTCATGAGCATGGAGTTCATCATCGGCGAGCTGCTGGAGGAAGGGCTGGACGACTGGGTGCCCATCGACCGCCTGATCGGGCTCGCACAGGAGACGGCCGAACAGTCCGGCCGCGATTTCCGGGTCGTGGCCGTGGAAGTACTCACTGAGTTGCTGAGCGGTGGGCTGATGGCCGTGGGAGACCTAGGCCACAGCGGTTTCGAGGCGTGGAGCGGGAGCCCCGAGGCTCTGGTGCGGCGGGTCGTCGCCATGCTCGACGGATTCGACTGGCGACCCCAGGGCGGTGCCTGCTGGCTCGCCAACACCCCACCCGGCACCAGCGAGGGGCGCCGCCAGCGCGTGTAACTCTGACGGGCTGGTCAGTTGATCGCATGTGCCTGTCCGATCAGTGAACCTCTTTCATCCTGAATGGTCGCAGGTCAGTAGTACGTGGATGGCTTGGACGGTGCGGCTGACGCGGCGGGTGGAGGAGCGTGCTCTGCGCATGATGCGCCAGGACTTGAGTCGGGCGAAGGCACGTTCGCCGGGGGCTCGGAGTCGGGCGTGGTCGCGGTTGAACTGCTGGTAGTGCTCGGGCTGTTCGCTGTGGTGGTGAGGCAGGTCGAGTGCGGCAGGATACGGAACCAACAGGGCTCCTGTGCTGCTGAGTTGAGACGTCGAACACCTCCCTCAACGGCACGGGAGCCCTGTCCGTTGCGCATTCCGACCTCACACCGCCCTGTCACCCGATCAGTGGCCCCGCTGAAAACGCTCAGTGAGTAGTGGAACAGGGCAGCGTCCGCTCCCACGAGATCGTAGATCTCTATGGCTTCGCCTTGCGCTACGACCTTGTTCGGTCGGATCGAGTAGTACCCGAAGAAGGCGTCTTCCTGATTGATCACGTAGAGCTTGAAGAACTGTGTCCCGCTGTGGACACGACACGCACGCTGACCTTCGCTTCATTGACCAGTCCGAGCACGCTGAGCTCGTGCATGGTGTTCGCGATGCTGCGGGTGAAGCTGACCATCATGTCGTGCATGCGGGCCCGAAGCCGCGGGTCGTCGCTGCCGTCCTCGCGCCGGACCGGCGCGGCCTGGGGCACTGACATGTCTGGCATCAGGATGCGGATGTTGATGGTCGACGGGGTCAGGCGGCCGATCCGAATCTTGTCGATCGGCTCTTGAAGCGCGCCGTGCAGCGTCTCACTGGAGAACCCCGCGAAGTCGATCGACACATTCTCGCTGGCGAAGGCCTGTTCCACGTGCGGCCGCAGACCCGCCGGCCGTTCGGTGCGGTTGCGTACGTACACGCCACTGCCCTTGCGAGAGACGATCAGGCCCTCGTCCTCCAGCTCGCGGAGCGCACGTTGGATCGTGGCACGGGCGAACCCGTACGCCTCCGTTAGTTCCTTTTGCGACGGGATCTTGTCGCCGCGACCCAGCTTCCGGGTCCGGATGGCGGCACTCAGAGTGATCGCCACCTGCTCGTACGGCGGCCGGTCATCGTCCGGGTCCAAAGGTTCGGGCGTGGAGAACATCAAGGCTGTCAGCGAGTACCTGGGACACGCTGACCCCACGATGACACTGAGGGTGTATGCGCACCTCATGCCCAGCAGCCAGGACCGAGCCCGGCGAGCCTTCGATACGGTGTTCCGGAACGCCGCGGAGAACGCCTGATGGCCCGTGGGCGGCCCACAGAGGCGGGGAATTCTCCGGCTAGCGGCATCACCGCTGGTCAGAGACTCCCCCCGGGGTCAGCCCTCGACCCAGCCGCGCTTCTTGGCGAACTGGAGCAGCTCGCCCCGGATCTGGACGATCTGCGTGCCCGTCAGCGTGGGCGCCGCCGCGAGGAGGAGTTCCGTGACGTCGGTGGTGAAGTCCTCGGCCGGCAGCACGTCGCACAGCTCGTCGTCGTGGGCGAGCGTCCGGGGCAGGCCCACCGGTGCGCCCGAGGGCACCAGGGGGGCGACCGCGGCGTTCTGGGGCAGCCGCACGGACGCCGCCTTCGGCCCCCGCTCGCCCTCCACGATCTCGAACTCCACGAGCGTGCCCGTGCGGATGTACGCCTCGGAGATCATCATGTCGTTCGCGTGGAGGAACACGTCCTCACCGCCCCCCTCGGGGGAGATGAACCCGTAACCCCTGGCACCGTCGTAACGGATCACACGTCCAACTGCCACTGCGGAACCCCCAGACACCTCGGACCCTTTGTCCGAATCACCACCAAACGCCAGAGGGTACTACCACCCCGGCCGCCGCGCGGTCACCGCCCCCCTCGCCGCCCCGGCACCGGTGCCGGGCCCGCGTGGTAGGCGCCGTCGGCGAAGAGGAGGGCGCGGCGGGCGGTGCGGGCGTGGTGCTCGACGGCGCCCAGCAGGAGCAGATGGTCGCCCGCGGGCACGATGCCCGCGTTCCGGCAGCACAGGGTGGCCGCGGCACCGGGTAGCAGCGGCTCCTCGTGCGGCCCGGGCACGGTGGCCAGTCCCGCGAACCGGTCGCCGGGCCCCGAGAACCGTGCCGCCAGGTCCCGCTGGTCGGCGGCGAGGACATGGACGGCGAAGTGCTCGGCGGCGGTGAAGGCGGGCAGGCCGCGCGAGGAGCGGGCCAGACACCACAGGATCAGGGGCGGGTCGAGGGAGACGGAGGTGAACGAGTTGACCGTCATCCCGGCCGGCTCGCCCCCCGCTCCCCGGCAGGTGACCACGGCGACCCCGGTGGCGTAGCGCCCGAGCACGGCACGCAGCGCCCGCCCCGCGTCACCGTCGGGCCCACCGCCACCGGGTCCACCGCCGGGTCCGCCGTCGGCGGGCGCGGCGGCGCCGTCCCAGCCGCCCGGTCCCGCACCCTTCGGTGCCGGACCGGGCGCGTCCCCGGGCGCCGTCACGGCGCCCGGCACTGTGGTCACGGGGCGGCCGGGCTCTCGCGCAGCGCGGTGAGCGCGGCGGCGATGTCCGCGTCCTCCGGGTCGAGGACCGCCGCCAGTTCCAGGTCGGCGAGGGCCTCCGGCCGGCTGCCGGTCTCCCCGTACAGGAAGGCGCGGTTGTAGCGCAGCGCGGCGTCCTTCGGGTCGAGTTCGACCGCCCGGCACAGGTCCTCCAGCGCGTCCTGCGGCCGTCCCGCGTCGTAGCGGACGCCCGCGCGGCCGGACAGGGCGCTGACCAGGTCCGGGTCCCCGGCCACCGCGCGGTCGTAGGCGGCCTCCGCCCCGGCGAGGTCGCCCTCCTCGGCGAGCGCCTGCCCGACTGCGGCGTGCAGATGGGCGTTGTCGGGTTCGAGCCGCAGACCGGTGCGGGCGTCGGCGAGGGCCGCGGCCGTGTCCCCCGCTTCGAGGTGGATGCCCGCGCGGTTGATGTAGGCGTCCACGAACTCCGGGTCCTGCTCGATGACGTAGCTGAAGTCGGCGAGCGCCCCGTCCACGTCGCCCGCGCTCAGCCGCAGGTCGCCCCGGTTGTAGTAGATCTCCGGGAAGGGCGGTGAGAGGCGGATGGCGCGGGCGTAGTCGGCCAGCGCCTCCTCGGTGCGGCCGAGCCGGCGCAGCAGGTTGCCGCGTTCGAGGTAGTGCTCCGCGTGGTTGGGGTCCTCCTCGATGACGATCGCGTAGTCGGCGAGCGCGTCGTCGAGCCGGCCGAGGCCGGTGTAGACGCGGGCGCGGTTGTTCTTGAGCACGGAGCGGTGCAGCCGGTGTTCGTCGGGCGTGAGCTTCGCGTCGAGGTCGTCGACGCACTCGGTGACCAGCCGCAGCGCCTCCTGCGGATCGCCGAGGTTGACCTCCACCAGGGCGCGGCCGTTCTTGTAGAAGGCGCTCTGGAAGGCCCGCTCCACCCGGCCCTCCAGCAGGGAGGCGGTGGCGATGGCCCCGTTCAGAAGCGCCTTGGCCTTCTTCTCGTCGCGGTCGGCGGGGTCGTTGTGCCGGGTGTAGAGCATGGCGGTGGAGTAGGCGCAGGCCATGTGGACCACCGGGTCGGTCGACAGCAGCCGCGCCTCGTCGTAGACCGCCTCGGCCTCCTTGGTGCGGCTGAGGATGGACAGGGCGAGGCCGAGCTGTACGGCGAACTTCCACCACTGCCGGGTGTCGGCCCGGCCGTCCACCAGGGCCAGGCCCCGGCGGCCGTAGTCGACGACCGCCGGGTAGAAGCCGTTCACCAGGCAGTGGTCGGAGGCGGCCCACAGGGCGGCCACGGCCTCGGTCTCGGGGGCGCTGCCGCGTTCCAGGTGGTACGGGAGCGCGCCGAGGGTGAGGGTGAACTCCGCCGCCTCGCGCAGCTGCGCGGCCCGCCGGTCGTGCAGGGCGGCGCGCTCGGCGGTGGGCAGGGCCTCGTAGGCGGTGAGCGCGGCCTCGGCGTCGGGGCCGTCGAGCAGGCCGTCCGCGGCGACCCAGCGCCAGGCGGCCTCCTCCGGACCGGCCGGCGGCGCGGTGCCGGCCGCCGTCACGGGGAGCACGGTGGTGTGCCGCCCGAGCACCGGGGCCAGGTCGCCGTCGGGGTCCGGGGGCTCGGTGCCGCACAGGACGACGGTGAGGGTGCCCGGGTCGACGCGGCGCACCAGCGTGGCGAGGAACTCCTCGTCGGTGACCTCCGCGTGGTCGGTGTTCTCCACCACCAGGCACCTGGGCCCGTCGTGGCCGAGGACGGGCAGCGCGTCCCGGACGAATTCCACCAGGCCGTTGGATATACGGCGGGTACGCAGCCGGGCGTAGTAGCGGGTGCGTTCGGTGGGCAGCGCCATGGAGGTGAGCGTCTGACGGGAGTTGGGCATGATGGACGCCAACTCGGGTGCCACGGAGAGGATTTCGATGTCGTGGCGGCGCAGCAGGTCGGGGTCGCGGGTGAGCACCTCGGGGACGAGGGCGCGTACGACGGCACCGGCGGCGGTATAGGGGCCGCGCAGCCTGCGGTGGGCGTCGACGGTGGGCAGGAGTCGGGGCGGCAGGGAGCAGGTGTCCAGGGTGGCGGCCCGGTCGTGGCGGGTCGCGCCGTAGGCCCTGCGGTGGCCGGGGACGGCGGGGTCAGCCTGCTGCATGCGCGGTTTCCTTTGCGGTCGGAACGGACGGGCGGGCGCGGCGGCGCCAGGCGCGATAGGCCAGGTAGGCGGCGAAGACCGGCTCCCAGAAGTTGATGACGAGGAACGTGAGCACGTCGGCCGCGTTGACCGGGGACAGGTCCGTGCTCAGCTTGTGGACGGCCAGTTCGGTCAGGCGCACCCCGGTGGGGATGGCGGCCGTCAGCAGGGTGACGGTGAGGAAGCCGTACCCGGCGAGCATCAGCCACGAGTACCAGCGGGCGATCTGGCGGTCGCGCTCGTGCCAGGTGCTCTCGTCCACCATGCGCTCGGGCCGGCGCAGCACCCGCATCAGCCGGTTGCGCAGCATCTGGCGGGCCGTGGTCTGCAGGTCGTTGCAGCCCAGGACCGTGATGGCGAGGTAGTACAGGTCGGTGCGCAGGAAGAAGTAGAACTGCCACACCAGTCGGAGCACGACCGCGAAGGCCATCGACAGCAGCAGCCGGTACACCACTCCGGCGGCGCCGGCCGATCCGCTGAGAGCGGCGGCGACGAGGGTCAGACCGCAGATGACCAGGACGTCGCAGACCATGCCGGCGAGCATCGGCAGATAGCGCTTGCGGCGGGGCACCGCGACCAGGCCGTCCAGGGCGGTCACGAAGACCACGTAGTAGAAGCGGCGGCTGATCGACAGCGTGGAGTTGAGGCCGAGCCGGCGGCCCGCGAGGGCGTGGGCGCTCTCGTGCAGCAGGATCCACGGCAGCTGGCCCAGGACGATGCCGAGGGTGAGCAGCACCAGGGAGCGGTGGGTGAAGAACAGGTTCTGGTAGTGCGGGGCCAGTTCGGGGCGGCGGACCATGGCGACGACACCGGCCGCCGCGACCAGCGCGTACAGGACCCACGCCACCGGCGAGTAGACGGCGGCTCCCAGCCGCTGCCAGCGCACCGGGCCGGCGGGCGCGGCCACCTGCTCGCCGTCCTTGACCAACAGGTCCAGTTCTTCCAGGACTTCGAGGAACTCGCCGATGTCCACCTGCTCGCCGTACTGCTCGGTGTACCAGCGCGCCGCCTCGCTCGGCGGCACTCCCGCCTCGAGGCGGCGCAGCAACTCGGCCCCGTCGGGCGGGAAGAGGCCGTAGGAGTCGATGTCGGCACGGCCGACGGTGACCTCGTCGCCCTCCTCCAGATAGGTGAGCGGGTGCAGACGCACAGGTTGGTCCGGATCTGGGGACGGCGAAGTCGTCACTGCCTCACTCACCTCACGGGTTGGCGACCGGTGTACGGTGCGCGCCGGACCGGGGGTCCGGCGCGCACCCGCCTGGGATCAGGCGTTGGCGCCGCAGCAGTACGCGGACGCGGCGGCGGAGGTCAGACGGACGGTCCCGGCCTTGCGCACGGCGATCTTCTTCATGGGGATCTCCTTCTCTGCGAAGTGGTGCACACCGCCGCCGGGGTCCCGGACGGCGTACCCGATTGCTCGGGCGCTCATGGGAGAAGACGAGAATTAGCGCCTGAAAACACAGGCATTTCCTTTCGGAAATTCGCTCGTGTGCTGTGGAAAAACCGTGACAACAAACCGTCGACACACCTCCTGATCGACTGAAAGGCCTTTCGGAACCGCCTTCCAACGGCTCCGCGATTCCGCCCTCCAAATCGACGCTCGACAGATTTACATCCTGCGGACAGGCATGTCAACGGCCCGGGCGTGGGCGTGAGCACGCATCGACAAGCGCTCCACCAGCCCTATGAGCAAGGGGAATTGAACGTTCTGTCATGACCCCCATGGACGGTGGACATCCCTTCCCGGGCGAGCCATAGTCAGCGCGTCGCACACGGCTTCAGGCGGGCGCGCATGAATCTTTGTCTCATGTGGTCCGGCCGGTGCGGCATTAACACCGGCGCCGGGATTGGGGAATCCGGGCGCGGATTGAGGGGGCTCATGGAATACGAGCTGGCTCGACGGCTGGTACCGGACGAGATGTGGGGGGTGGTCGAACCACTGCTGCCCGGCTTCACGGGGCGGCGGCAGGGCGGGGGAACGGCGCCGCTGAACGAGCGGCGGACTTTCACCGCGGTCGTCTACGTCCTCGCCTCCGGCTGCACCTGGCGGCAGTTACCGTCCTGGTTCGCCGTCTCGGCGGCCACGGCGCACCGCCGCTTCATCGCGTGGACGCGTTCGTCCCTGTGGGACCGGCTGGAAGAGGCCGCCGCCGGGCATCCCGACGAGCCGTGGATCCACGACATCGCGACGGCGGCCCGTGCGCGAGGTGGGCCACGGGCGGATTGCGACGGCGGGTGATACCTGCCACGTGAGATGCCCGGAATGACCGACATGGCGGGCTGTGCGGCCGCCGGGGCGCACCGAGCGCGCCCCGGCACCGGCGGCCCCGGGAGACCCCCGGGGCCGCCGGCCCGGTCACCGCCCGTGACGACAGGGGGGATTCAGTCCAGCACGGCCGGCGTGAGATCGGCCTCCTCGCCCCCGGAGCGGATCAGCTCCAGGACGGCGTCGGCGACGTACTCGGCGCTGTGCGGGGCCGAGCCGCCGGGAGCGTCCGCGATCCCGCGGCCGGCGCGCAGGGTGTCGTGGAACTCGGTGGCGGTGACGAAGGGGTAGA
Organism: Streptomyces sp. NPDC048664; assembly: GCF_040650555.1. Classification (NCBI taxonomy): domain Bacteria; kingdom Bacillati; phylum Actinomycetota; class Actinomycetes; order Kitasatosporales; family Streptomycetaceae; genus Streptomyces; species Streptomyces sp. NPDC048664. The sequence continues at coordinate 37,135 of NZ_JBEZHK010000012.1, forward strand.
GCGTGGAGACCGCGATCCCGTCGCCGGCCAGCTCCCGCCAGGCCACCGCGGACAGCATGTTCAGTGCCGCCTTGCTCGCGGCGTAGGCGCCGAGGCCGGGCAGCACCATCCGGGTCGTCGTGGAACTGACGTTCACCACGCTGCCGCCGCCCTGGGCACGCATCACCGGCACCACGGCCCGCATGGCCGTCAGCGGGGCGACGACATTGAGGTCCAGGACGGCCCGGAAGTCCTCGGGGGTGACCTCTTCCAGCGGTACGTGCAGGCCCTGTCCGGCGTTGTTGACCAGCACGTCGACCCGCCCGAAGCGGTCCAGGGCCGCTTGGACCACGTCCTGGACCTGGAGGGGGTCGGTGACGTCCGCCGTCACCGCGAGGGCCGAGGGAAGCCGGGCGGCCAGGGCCCGGACCCGTTCGGTGCGGCGGGCGGCCAGTACGAGCCGGGCCCCCTCCCGCGCGGCGGCGCCCGCCACGGCCGCCCCGATGCCGGAAGAGGCCCCGGTGATCAGGACGACCCTGTCGGTGATCCCACGCCGTCGCGCCCCGCGCCGTCCCCGGCACCCGGCTGATCGCCACCCTGCCCCGGCGGCTGGTGGCCCCGCACACCGGCGACCCGGAGCTGCGGCAGGTGACCGCGCCGCCGGAGATCGGGGCGATGACCTACCGCATGATCTGGCATCCGCGACTGGACGGCGACCCGGCCCAGAACTGGCTCCGGACCGCCGTCCGGTCGGTCACGGCCGCACTGCCCGGCGTCCCCGTCAGCCGCGGTAGCGGAAGATGATCCGGCCTCGGGTGAGGTCGTAGGGGCTGAGCTCGATCAGCACCCGGTCGTACGGCAGGATCCTGATGCGGTGCTTGCGGATCTTTCCGCTGATGTGCGCGAGCACCTGGTGCCCGTTCTCCAACTCCACCTTGAAGGTGGCGTTGCGCAGGCACTCCAGGACCGTGCCCTCGGTCTCGATGCCGTGTGTCGTCTTCGCCATGCTCCTCGTTTCTCTCTCATCTCTTCGGTTCGGTCGCGACGCCGTCCGGTTCGGCAGGGGGCGGGCGATCAGCGCAGGACCAACTCCACGTTCCCGCGCACCCGCTGGGCCCCGATGCCGTCGAGCAGCGCCCTGGCCGCCTGGTTGGACTCGCCGACCTCGGCCCATGCCGTCCGGACACCGCGCCCGTGCAGCTCACCCAGCACCTGGGCCAGCAACGCCCGCGAGACACCGCGCCGCTGCTGGTCGGCCCGGACCGCGACCAGGCCGAGCCGCGGCTGCCGTGCCGGCCCGGTCACCCGGAGAAGTCCCACGTAGTCACCGGACCGCACCGCCACCGCGTACCTCGACGGGTCCACCACGGACCCGGTGTCCGGGCCGGGCAGCACCTGGGCCGGCATCTCCTGCCATCCGACGGTGGCCTCCACCTCGTCGCGGATCATCCCGTACAACGCGCGCAGCGGTCCCTCCTGTGCCGCGCCGAGCGGCACGATCGTGACGCCCTGCGGTGGCACCGGGTCGAGCCCCGTCGTCCGCGGGTCGGTGGGCACGAGGCACTCCCACTCGCGGCGCCGGCTCGCGAAGCCGACGCGCTCCCAGCGGGACGCCAGGTCCGCGTCGGTCTCGTCCACCATCGTGTACAGCGGCCGAGGCAGCGCCGCGGCCATCGCGTCGGCGAGTTGGTCGAACACGGCTCCGCGCCAGGAGTCGACGCTGACGAACAGCCTGCCGTCGGGCCTGTGCCACGCGTCGCCCCGGCCGACCAGCCGGTCGTCCTCCAGCGCGTGCCACTCCCCCTGCGCGACATGCGTGACGACGGCCGGGCACCCGTCCGTACCGGACGTGAAGTCTGTGGATCGCATAGGTCTTCACCTTTCGGGATCGCCTGCTCACGGCGCTCCCGGCGACCTGTGTCAATCGCCCGACCGTGACGACGAGGGGAGCACCCACATCGATACAGCGTTCATGGGTCTCACCTCCTGCGGATCCGTCGCGGTCCCTGGCAGGCTAACAGCGCACGCGCCGTCGCTCCACCGAATTGACGCCTCTCACCTCCCGCAGGGGCGCCCGAGCGGGGTCGCGCGCCCCGACGGGGCGCGGGGAACCGCGCGACCAGCCACGACGCCGCCGCACACGAACGACGGGCGCCGGGACGGGCGCGGGGCCGCGCGCGACGACACGCCACCGCGCTCCCGGGCCACCACCCGGGTCGGTCACCCGGATGGCCGCACCGCCCGTCCGTTCCCTATGCTGCGCCACATGACCTCAGGGTTTACGCAGTTCATCACCAAGAAGGGCCGCGCCCCACTCGCCTGGGCCGCGCTGCTGGCCACCGGACTCCTCCTCACCGGCTGCAAGGACGTGCCCTCGTCCACGGGCGGCGGGTCCTCCGGTTCCGCCGCCCCGGCCCCGGGCGACGGCCGGGCCGTGAGTCCGCTGGACAATCCGGCCGGGACGAAGCCGGGGCTGGCGGCGATCACCTCGGCCGCGGACAAGTCGTCGGCCCGAGCCCTGATCGGGAAGGTGGCCACCAAGGGCCGCGGCCCGAAGACGGGGTACTCCCGGGACCAGTTCGGCTACGCCTGGATGGACTCGGCCCCCGGCGGCGTCCCCTTCGCGCACAACGGCTGCGACTCGCGGAACGACCTGCTCAAGCGCGACGGCGAGCAGGTCCGCTTCCGCGGTGGATCGAACTGTGTCGTCGTCTCGATGACCCTGCACGACCCGTACACCGGCAGGACCATCGTCTGGACGAAGGCGCACGCCGCGAAGGTCCAGATCGACCATGTGATGCCGCTGTCCTACGACTGGCAGATGGGTGCCGCCCACTGGTCGAAGGACAAGCGGGAGGACATCGCCAACGACCCGCTGAACCTCATCCCGGTGGACGGCCCGACCAACGGCGCCAAGAGCGACTCCGGTCCGGCGAGCTGGCTTCCGCCCGACCCGCGGATCCGCTGCTCCTACGCGGTGCGTGTCGCCCAGGTGTCCCTGAAGTACGGCCTGCCGGTCACGGCGCCCGACAAGGAGGCGATGCTGAAGCAGTGCGCCGGGTGAACCGCGAAGCCCTCAGCGCGTGTTCGGGCCGGTGACGACCGGCCCGTCCCGGGCGTCCACGGGGGCGGCGACGGGAACCAGGGTGACCAGGGCCGAGGCGGCGCAGCAGACGGCCAGCACGGGGAGCAGCGCACGAGCGCGCCACGACGAGAGACGCACGGGCCGCTCGATCAGCCGGTAGCCGGCCGTGGCGAGCACGACGGACGCGCAGACGGCCACGGACACCTTCACGGCCTGACTCCACTCCGGGTGCTCGACACCGAGGTAGACCCACACGGGCCAGTGCCACAGGTAGAGCCCGTAGCTGCGGTGCCCGAGCCAGACGAGAGGGCGGTACGACAACACCCGCAGCGGCCGGGCCCCGTGCGCGGCGGCGTCGATCAGCGTCACTCCCGCGATCCCCGCCAAGGGCAGCTGCCAGGCGTAGAAGGCGGCCGAGTCGAGGTCCGCGACGCACCACAGCCAGCCGAGGACCGCCACCGCCGGCGGCCAGAACCGGCGGAACAGCCCTGGGCGCACGGCGGTGGAGGCCCCCAGCAGCAGCGCCCCGGCCCGGGTGTCGGTGCCCATGTAGGCGCGCTCGAAGGCGCCGGGAACATGGAGAAGGTGCGCCAGCAGATAGCAGAGGGCGGCGGTGGCGAGCAGGAGCGTGTGCAGCGACGGACGCGGACGCCGCACCCGTCCCCTGCCCGAGGCCACGAGCGCGATCAGCAGGAGCGGCCAGACCAGGTAGAACTGCTCCTCCACGGCGAGGGACCACAAGTGGTTCAGGGGCGCCTGCTCCTGGGTCACGTCCCAGTATCCGACATGGCCGGCCACCGCATACCAGTTGGAGGTGTAGGTGAGGGCGGCCAGCGTCTGCGCGTTCACCGTGCGGTGCAGGCCCGGAGGGTCCTCCAGGAGCATCCACGCCTGGACGGACGCGACCACGAGCAGGACGGCCGGGAGCAGTCGTTTGACCCGCCGGAACCAGAAGCCGCCCAGTGCGGGGCGCGGGGTGCGGGCCTGTTCCGTCAGGAGCAGCCGGGTGATGACGAAGCCGGAGATGACGAAGAACAGGTCGACGCCGAGGAAGCCGCCGTCGAGCCCGAGCCCGTAGTGGAACGCCATGACCGCGGCGACGGCGACGGCCCGCAGGCCGTCGATCGCGTCGATCCTTCCGTGTCCCTCGTCAGGTGCCGGTCCTTCGGTTGTCGCCGGGCGCTGTTCGAGGGCCAGCGACACCTCAGACACCGCCCTTGGCGAACATGGCGTCGAGAGCCCAGTTGGCCAGCCGTGCGCGGGCGGGCTTGGTGGGGTGGGCGGTCGGGTCGTAGACCTCGGTGCCCGCGAGCACCCGAGGGCATCCGGCGTCGTTGCACAACTGCCCGCGCAGGTCGAGCAGTCGCACCCCGGGACGGGTCGCGGCGGCCGTCCTGAGCACCCGGTTCATGACCAGGGCGGAGGAGTGGTACGTCGGATTGCCCACCTGGTGCGACGTCATCAGGAACAGCGGGGTGTGACGGCGGGTCAGCAGGGTGATCGCCTGGTTCAGACGGTCGCGGAAGGCCTTCTCGTGCGCGGGCGCCGTCAGGTCCGAGGCCGTGTGCTCCCCCGCCAGCCGCTGGGGGGTGACGTCCCAGAAGCCGACCGTCAGCAAGATGGCGTCGGGCCGGTACTTCTCCACGTAGGACGGCCACTGGCTCGGCCAGCGACGGCAGGCCTGTGGCGTCTCCTCGCCCACGGGCAGCAGAATGCCGCAGCCGCCGAGCCCCGCGTTCACCACGGTGTTGCGGGCGGCGGCCACTTCGCTCATGCCCCGGCCGATGCTGGCGGACCAGGAGTCCCCCACCACCAGGACGGTCTTGCCGGTCACCGCGGAGGAGAGGACGGGCGAGCCGAGAGGGGGAACGGCGGAACCATAACGCGGTTCACCGGCACTGCCCGGGACCGCTCCCGAACGCCCCGCCGCGCCCTTCTCCGCACGTGTGTCCCGATGCGTGTCCCCCCGTGTGTCCGCGTGCGGTGCGGCGCAGCCGCACAGAACCAGCGCCATGACCGCGGCGGCACGGAGTCGACGGCTTCCCCGGCTTCTTCCTCGGCCTTTTCCTCGCACCATGCCCACCAACCGAATTCTCGCGACTTCCTGGGACCGCCCACCGGGAGACTAGCTCGCCACCCGCCGTCCCGAAGTGCTGGCACGCCCACCACAACGCCATGCCGAGGCAAACTCCCGGGCCTCTTGCGCTGATCCGGTGAAACACCGGCCGGCCGAGCCGTGCCGACCGGTTCCGCCACCGCCCGCCGGTAGGGTCCGAGGCCGTTGCGCGCATTCTCGGAAACCACTGGCGAACCGTGTGCGGATTCCACGGGGAGGGATGGGCGACATGCCTGTGCGAGAGGTACTGAAAGGCGCCTTCCTGTGCCTGACGGCTTGCGTCATGGGCTGGCCGAACGGAACGCCTTCGAGCGCGCTGGAATTCGGACCGGCGCATTCACCCATCCCCTGCTACGCCAACGCGTGCACGTTCCCCGAGAGGTCCGCCTCCCGGCGCAACATCGGTCTGCCCCCGTGGGGGTCGCCGACCCTCCTGCCGGGCGCGGAAGGGAAGAAGGTGCTGGTGGTCGGGGATTCCTGGGCGCGGGACGCGGCCACCGGGATCACGGCCTCCTTCGCCGGAAAGGGACAGGTGAAGGACGCCGCGGCGCTCGCCTGCGGCATTCGCGAGCCGTTCAACCCGCTGCCGAACAAGCACTGTCCGAAGTGGCGGACCGAGTGGCCCTCCCTGATGGAGAAGGTGCGCCCGGACGCGGTTCTGATGAGCGTTCAGTGGGATGCCGCGGAGCAGCAGATCGACCCGCGCGGAAATCCGGTGACGATTCGCGACGACAAGGCGCGGAAGAAGTTCGTCACCAACCTCGACCGGGCGATCCGCATCCTCTCCGTGAGGCGGACCCCGGTCTATGTGTTCGGGTCCACCTTCGCCCATGTTCCGGGCTCGGTGGCCGTCCTCCTGTCCGGGATTCTCCTGGAGTTCTCCAGGAAATACCCCGGGGTGCACTACCTGGATCTCTACCACCAGCTCTGCAACGACCTGAACCAGTGCCCGAGGACGATCTCCGGATTCCCGGTCTACGGCACCGATGTGCACACCAGCAAGGAGACCAAGGTGCGCCTGGGGAACTGGATTCTCAACTCGATGTTCCACCACAGCCGGCGGCACGCGTAAGACGTCCGAGGAGACGGGAGCCATGGAGATGATGGGCACGAAGCTGGCACGAGCGGCGGGCCCCGGCCTGCTGGCCGCCGCTCTGCTGACACTGCCGATGTCCGCGCACGCGGCCGGAGGCGACTTCTACTGGAGCACGTCCGGCGTCGGCGGCCAGGACGGCGTCCTGACCTCCCCGAAGCCGGGCCACTGCTACACCCTCAGGGGCAGCAACCCCCCGTTCTACGCGTCGAACAGCACCTCCCGCACGGTCCGTTCGTACCGGCGACGGGGCTGCAAGGGCGCGGTCCGCAGCAGCATCGAGCCCGGTGCCGTGGGACACGTCTACAGGTACGTGAAGTTCAGGTAGCCGAGCCCGGCCGGCGTCCTGGGACAGCCCCTGAGGCGCCGGCCCTGTGAGGCGGTGCGGAAAACGCCTGGGCAGCAAGTCGATGATCTTGGGCATCCGTAGACAGGTGAACCGTCGTCCCTGTCCCCGGAGGAAGCCAGCATGACCATACCCGTGCGCCCTGTACGACCGATACGACCCGTGGACCGTGACCGTCGTTTCGATCTGCGCACCACCGCCTGGTTCTTCCTCCTGCTGGCGATCATCCTGTGCGTGCTGGCGTTCCTCGCGCGCACCGCGGCGGGCGTCGTCGAGCGCCGCCCCGCCTGGGCGGCCGTGCTGGTGGTGCTGGCTGTCACATCGGCCCTGGCTCTTCGGCCCCGCTGGCGGCGGTTCTCCGCCGCACGCTGCGCGCGACGGGCCACCCGGGCACTGGAGGAAGCGGCTCAGAAGGCGTCCCGCAGCCTCGCCGCCCCGGCGCCCGGCCAGGTCCCCGCGTCCCCGGTCGGAGTTCCGGCCCCGCAGGCGCCCGACCCCGGCCTCCCGCTCGGCCCGGACGCGACGCAGGCCCTCACGGTGCCGCTCCACCCCGGCGGCGACGAGGCGACCGTGCCCCTGGACGACGTGCTCGACTACAGCGCGCTCGACCCCGACGGCTTCGAGCGGGCGATAGCCGACCTGTGCGCACGCGACGACTGCCGGGAGGTGGAGGTGGTGGGAGGCGCGGGCGACCTGGGAGCCGATGTCACCGCGCTCACCGCGGACGGGCGGCGCGTCGTCATCCAGTGCAAGCAGTACGGCGAGACCAACAAGGTCGGCTCGCAGGACATGCAGCGATTCGGGGGGACCTGCTTCGCCGTGCACGAGGCCGACGTCGCGGCCGTCGTCACGACGAGCGACTTCACCGAACCGGCTCTCGCGTACGCCGAGCAGTGCGGAATCCTGTGCGTCAACGGGGAGGAACTGGCCGCGTGGACGGACGGCACGGGACCGGGCCCCTGGGAGCGGGAGATCGGCTGACGCCGACGGGTGAACCGGCCCTGGCCGTCTGCCTGACGGTCGGGGCTCGGCCACCGGGGTGAGCGCCGGCGGACGCCGGTGCGGCGGTGGGGGTGGGGCTGCTGCCGGAGGCGTGGGTGCTGGGCTCGCCGTACGTGGCCGCGCGCGCCGACGGCGCGGACCGCCGGACGGCGCGCCGATCCGCCGTGCGGACCCCGGTGCCGGTGCCGGTGCGCCGGCTGGTCCTCCACGAGCTGCGCGCTCGCGTCGCTGGTGGGTGCGTCCCGGAGATGTCGCCGCCCCGTACACCGGACCGCAGACGGCGGTGACGTACGGGCAGCTCCCTGGAGCTGAGCCGGCCGGGTCGAGGCGGCCGAAAACGTGCGCGGCCGCCACCGGAGGTGGCGGCCGCGCACGGGACGGCGTTCAGGAGGTGCTGAGCATGCCCTCGCGCAGTCGGGACACGATGCGGGTGATCAGCCGGGAGACGTGCATCTGCGAGACGCCGAGGCGTTCGCCGATCTGGGCCTGGGTGAGTTCCTCGACGAAGCGCCAGTGGATGATCTTGCGGTCGCGTCCGTCGAGTTCGGCGATCATGGGGGCGAGGGCGTGGAAGTCCTCGACCAGGCCGAGCGCGGCGTCCTCGTCGCCGATGAACTCCGCCAGCGCGGCCTCACCGTCGTCGCTGCCGCCGATGGCCGCGTCCAGGGAGGCCGACCGGTAGCCGTTGGAGGCGAGCTGAGCCTCCATGACCTCGCCCTCCGAAAGGCTCATCAATTCGGACAGTTCCCTGGTCGTCGGAGTCCGGCCCAGCCGGCTGCGCAGTTCCTCGCCCGCGCGGGCGAGTTCGACACGGGCCTCCTGGAGCCGCCGGGGCACGTGCACGGCCCAGGAGGTGTCACGGAAGAAACGCTTGATCTCGCCGACGATGTAGGGGACGGCGAAGGAGGTGAACTCGACCTCGCGGGACAGGTCGAACCGGTCGATCGCCTTGATCAGGCCGATCATGCCGACCTGGACGATGTCCTCCATCTCCTCCGGCCCCCGGCTGCGGAACCGGCCGGCCGCGTAGCGGACCAGGGACATGTTCATCTCGATGAGCGTGTTGCGCGTGAACTGGTATTCGGGCGTGCCCTCCTCCAGCCCCGACAGCCGGTCGAAGAACAGCCTCGACAGCTCCCGTGCGTCCCTGGGCGCGACCTTGGAGGGGTCCGCGATGACCGGAACCTCCACCGTCCGTCCAGCAGTTCCCACGGTCGTCGTCGTCATGATGCGTCCCTCCCAGTCGCCAGGCTCGGTCCACGCCGATCCTCGTCCGTCGGCACGCGTGTACCCCGATCACCGACGGACACACCTGGCCTGAGAACTTCTTTCAGTCCTCGCCCTTGTCCCCGTGGCTTCGCACGATCTCCTTCACCTTGGCGACCGCGAACCCCCAGCCCTGCTCGACGGTCGGCTTGGCCGGGACGGCGATCTCCTCGGGGTTGGTCAGGACGTCGAGCAGGACCGGGCCGGGGCTGCGGAAGGCGCGGCGCACGGCACTCTCCACGTCCGCGGGGTCGGTGACCCGGATACCGGTGATGCCCATGGCCTCGGCCACGGCGGCGAAGTCCGGGTTGTCGAGCTCGGTGCCGAACTCGGGCAGACCCGCCTGCTCCTGTTCGAGCTTCACCATGCCCAGACGGCGGTTGTCGAAGACGACGAGTTTGACGGGGAGGCGGTACGTCTTCAGGGTCATCAGGTCGCCCAGGAGCATGCTGAGCCCGCCGTCACCGCAGAAGGCGACGACCTGGCGCTCGCGGTCGAGGCCCTGGGCGCCCAGGGCGTGGGGCATGGCGTTGGCCATCGAGCCGAGGTTGTACGAACCGATGAGGCGCCGTTCGCCGCGCATCTCGACGAAGCGCGACAGCCACACCGTGGCCATGCCCGTGTCGGAGGTGAAGACGGCGTCGTCGGCGGCGATCCGGTCGACGGCCGCGGCCAGCGCCTCCGGGCGGATGTCGTGGGCGCGGTTGTCCAGGACGGAGCGGATGCGGCCCGTGATGCCCTTGTCGTGCGACGGGTCGGCGAGCCGGGCCTGGCCCGCACGCCAGCGGTCGAACCGTGCGCGCGCCTTCTCCAGGTGCGAGCGGTCCCGGGTGCCTTCCGCCCCCTCCGGCACGACCGGGAGATGGTCCAGGAGGTCGCGTACGGTCGCGCCGGTGTCGCCCACCAGCCCCATGTCGACCGGCACCCGGCGTCCTATGTGGGTGGCCTCGGTGTCGACCTGGATCACCGTCCGGCCCTCGGGATACCAGTCCCGGTAGGGGAAGTCGGTGCCGAGCAGCAGAAGGGTGTCCGCGTCGTCCAGGGCCGAGGCGGCGGCCGGATTGCCGATCAGGCCCGTCTGCCCGACCTGGAAGGGGTTCGTGTCGCCCTCGAAGCCCGCCTTGGCCTTGAGGGTGAGCACCATCGGCGCGGCCAGCCGGTCGGCGAGGGCGAGGACGTCCTCGCGGGCGGCGCGGGCCCCTTGGCCGACGAGGAGGGTGACCCGCTCGGAGCGTGCGAGGAGTTCCGCGGCGGAGCGGACGGCGGACTCCTCCGGTCGGCTCACCGGCGCGCGCAGGGAGAACCGGGCCGGCCGGTCGGCGGTCACCTCCATGTCGCCGAGGTCGCCCGGCACGGTGAGGACGGCCACGCCCTTGCGGCCCAGCGCGGCGCGCACCGCCGTCTCCAGCATCTGCGGCAGCTGGTCCGGCGAGGTGATGGTCGCGCGGAAGACGGCCACGTCGTCGAAGAGGGAGTCGTTGTCGACCTCCTGGAAGTAGTCGCTGCCGAGTTCGGCGAGCGGCACCTGGCCGGCGATCGCGAGGACCGGGGTGTGGCTCTTGGCCGCGTCGTACAGCCCGTTGAGCAGATGGACGGAGCCGGGTCCCACGGTTCCCATGCACACGCCGAGGGTGCCGCTGAGCTGCGACTGGGCGCTCGCCGCGAACGCCGCCGCCTCCTCGTGCCGGCACCCGACCCACTCCAGGTCCTCGGTGGTGCGGATGGCGTCCGTCAGGGGGTTGAGCGCGTCTCCCACGACGCCGAACACCTGGCGTACGCCGAGGTCGCTCAGCGCGTCCACGATGAGGCGGGCAACAGTACGGGCCACGGGGATTCTCCAGTTCACACGGTGAAACGGTCAGGGTCGGCGGTCTTCCAGTCGGCCGCCCAGGACTCGGGCGGCTCCACGAGCAACTGCCCCGGCTCCAGCCACTCGTACATCTCGGCGTAGGAGCGCTCGGTGACGGGGTCGACGCGCCGGCGGAGCATGTGCGGGCGCAGGTGCGCGGGGTCGGTGACCCCCATGGAGGCCATGATCTGCAGCGCGCCGGCGACCGTCGCCTCCTGGAAGCGCTGGACGCGGGGCGCCTTGTCGCCGACGTCGAGGGCTCGGGCCCGGCGGGGGTCCTGGGTCGTCACACCGGTGGGGCAGGTGTTCGTGTGGCACCTCTGCGCCTGGATGCAGCCGACGGCGAACATCATCGCCCGCGCCGCGTTGCCGTAGTCGGCCCCCTGCACCATGCGCTTGACCAGATCGGCGGCGGTGGCGATCTTTCCGCCGGCGCCGATCCGGACCCGGTCGCGCAGCCCCGCGCCGACGAGGGCGTTGTGCACGGTGAGCAGCCCCTCGGTGAGCGGAGCGCCCACATGGTCCGCGAACTCCAGCGGCGCCGCGCCGGTCCCGCCCTCGGCCCCGTCCACCACGATGAAGTCGGGCGCCGTGCCCTCCTCCAGCATGGCCTTGCACACCGCGAGGAACTGCGCGCGCGAGCCCACGCACAGCTTGAACCCGGCGGGCTTGCCTCCGGACAGCTCCCGCATCCGTGCGATGAACCGCACGAGTTCACGCGGAGTGGAGAACTCCCGGTGATACGGCGGGGAGATGACGGTCCGCCCTTCGGGAACGCCCCGGACCCGGGCGATCTCTGCGTTCACCTTGGCGCCCGGAAGGACTCCGCCGATCCCGGGCTTGGCGCCCTGCGAGAGCTTGAGGGAGACGCACTTGACGTGGTCGTGGGCTGCCTTGTCGGCGAACTGGGCCGCGTCGAAGGCGCCTTCGTCGGTGCGGCAGCCGAAGTACCCGGTGCCGATCTCCCATATGAGATCGCCACCCGGCCGCAGGTGGTACTCGGACAGGCCGCCCTCACCGGTGTCCTGGGCGAACCCCCCGGCCGCCGCGCCCGCGTTGAGCGCGAGCACGGCGTTGGACGACAGCGAACCGAAGCTCATCGCCGAGACGTTCAGCAGCGCCATGTCGTACGGACGGGCGCAGTCCGGGCCGCCCACCCGCACCCGTGGCGGCTCCTTGGGCACCGGGCACGGCGCCATCGAGGGGACAAGGTACTCGTACCCCGAGCGGTACACGTCCCGTTCGGTGCCGAAGGGCTCCTCCGCGTCGGTGCCCTTCGCACGCTCGTAGACGATGCTGCGCACGTCCCGGTCGAAGGGGCGCCCGTCGTAGTTCCGCTCGATGAAGTACTGCTGGAGTTCGGGGCGTATCGCCTCCATGAGGAAGCGGGCATGGCCGAGGACGGGATAGTTGCGCAGCACCGCGTGCCGGCGCTGGAGCAGATCCCGGGCTCCCAGCGCTCCGACACACACGAGCGGGACGGCCGCGCACCACCACAGGGGCGACACCCCGACCGCCGCCACGACGGATCCGAGGCCGGCCACCAGGAAGAGAAGGACGATTCCAACACGAGTCACATCTCGCGCATTGCCGCGTTCCCGCCAACCATGCCCGCCCGCTTCGCACCGGGTCACGTCACGAGAGCCAGGAGCCGGCATCCTTGACCGAGGCCGAGCCCGGCTTGTTCAGCCTGCTCCATGCGTGACAGGGCCCAGGCCGGAGGGCAGACGGCGGACAGCCGCCGACACGGCCTCCTCTGCCGTCGGCGCCTCGGCCAGCGCCTCTCCCATCAGCTGGGCACTGACGGTGTACGGCTTCTGGCGGTAGGCATTCACACACAGCGGAACAACGCTGAGACGCGGACGGGTACTGGTGGAGAACCGCAGCGTCCAGTGGCTGGTGAAGGGGTAGAGCCCCCGTAGCGCCGGCTCGGCGTACGCCGCCTCGATGAGCGCGCGGTACTCGGGCCAGTCGACCTCGCCGGCTTCCGTGCGCAGGTGTTGCCACTCGGACTCGGTCAGCTGCACCGGGTCGTGGTCCGCCACCTCGAAGCGCCCGGTGAGGTGCACGAAAGGCGCGGCGCGGTGCAGGGCCGCGAGTTCCGCGCCGTCATGCCAGGCCTGTGCGGCCCGAGCGACCTGGGCCAGGTCGTCGGTGTCGCCGTCGACGAGCGTCATGCCCTGGGACGGCTCGCTCCCGCGGATCGACCAACGGCGCTCGACCGCCCAGGCGCTGATGGACAGAACCGTCCGGTGCGGGACGGTGCTCGTGACGGAGGCATCTCGCAGCGGGTCGGACTCGGAGGCGCTGAACGAGACGCCCAGGCCGTCCCTGGTCGCGACGGCCTGGAGCGCGGCGGCGAGGCTCCCCGCAGTCGCGATGTCGGGATAGAGAGTGGAGGGATCACTGGGTGCGGCCATGAGTCACGATTGTGCCCCGGCCGCCCCCCTCGGCGTAACCGGTTCGAGGAGCTTCGACGCCGGTGACAGGTACGAGCATGGCGACGAGTGCCGCGCAGCCGCAGGTGGCGCCGAGGGCGAGCCAGACCGGGTCGTAGGTGCCGAGAGCGTCCCGGGCCACGCCACCGAGAAGCGCGGCCGCACCGGCCCCGATCTGGTGGGCGGCGTTGACCCAGCCGAAGACGATGGCGCTGTCCTCGCCGTGGAAGGCGCGGCACAGGGCGATGACCGGAGGCACGGTGGCGAGGTCCAGGAGGCCGAAGGCGACCACGAAGACCATCATGGGCGGGGTGACGGTGGCCGCCATCGTCACGGGCAGGAGCGCGAGCAGGATGCCGCGGAGTGTGAAGTGGACCGCGAGCAGGCGGCGGGAGTCCATGCGGTCGGTGAGCCAGCCGGAGCCGACGGTGCCCGCGACATTGAAGACGCCGATGAGGGCGAGCAGCTCGGACGAGGTGGTGACGGCCATGCCGTGGTCGTGGGCCGCGGGGGTGAAGTGCGTCCACATGATGCCGTTGGTGGTGGCGCCGCAGATCGCGAACATGCCGGCCAGCAGCCAGAAGGGTGCGGTGCGGGCGGAGTCGCGGAGCACGGTGAGGGTGCGCCGGGCGGCCCCGGCGATCGGGGGCGGCTTGGGCACGAACTCGCCGCTGCCGTAAGGGCGCTGCCCGAGATCCGCGGGGTGGTCGCGCAGGACCAGCCAGGCGAGCGGGGCCACGGCCGACGCGGCAAGGGCGAGGGTGACCAGGGCGGGGCGCCAGTCGTAGTGGTCGATGGTCCAGGACAGAGCGGGCAGGAACACCATCTGGCCGAGGACGCTGCCGGAGGAGAGGACGCCGGTGACGAGGCCGCGCCGGGTGGTGAACCAGCGGGTGGTGACGGTGGCCCCGAACGTCATGGAGAGGGAGCCGGTGCCGAGGCCGACGAGGAACCCCCAGAAGAGGGTGAACTGCCAGGGGACGTTCATCACCGTGGTGAGCAGAGAGCCTGACGCCACGGTCGCCAGGGCCGCTACGGCCACGCGGCGGACGCCGAAGCGGTCCATGAGCGACGCGGCGAACGGCGCGGCGAGCCCGTACAGCACCATGTTCGCCGAGGAGGCGACGACCACGGTGCCGCGCGTCCAGTGGAACTCGCGCTGGAGCGGGCTCTGCAGGATGCCGGGCATCGTGGAGAAGGATCCGGCGACGACGATGGCCAGAGCCGCCACCGCCGCGACCCACCAGGCACGGTGCAGCGTGCGGCGTGGTCCGGAGTCGGGAGAACGACGGCGGTCGTGTTCCTGCCGGTGCCCGGGATGTCCGATCGTCGTGTCGTCCATGCGCTCCATCCTTCGTGCGGTGAGGGACGCATGACCATGGGCCAGATGGACGCGTAGTGAAAGAGTCCGGCCATGGCTGAGATGAAGGGGACGGAACCGCATCGCGTGGTCACCCTGGTTCGTCCAGGGTTGCTGCCGATGGAACTGGGCATCGTCCACCGCTTGTTCGGCACCGCCGTCGATGCCCGAGGCCGACCGCTGTACTCGGTGACGACCTGCGCGCCGGAGCCCGGCGAGCTGGCGACGGACGCGGACTTCACCGTGAACGTCGCCCACGGACCGGAGGCGCTCGGCGACGCCGGCACCGTGCTCGTGCCGGCCGCCGAAGAGGACTACCGGCCCCAGCAGCGGGGACGGTTGGACGAGTCCGTGCGCCGGGCGCTCGGGTACATCCGGGCGGGGACCCGGGTGGCTTCGATCTGCACCGGATCGTTCGTGCTGGCGGCGGCCGGGCTTCTCGCGGGACGGCGGGCCACGACGCACTGGAAGTCGTGCGACGAGTTGCGGAGCCTCTATCCGGAGATCGCCGTGGATCCCGATGTGCTGTACACGGACGACCGGGGCGTGCTGACCTCCGCGGGCGTCGCCGCCGGTGTCGACCTGTGCCTGCACATGATCCGGAGCGACCACGGTGCCGACGTGGCGAACGCGGTGGCACGCCGAACCGTCGTGCCACCGCACCGGGAGGGCGGACAGGCCCAGTACATCGAGCAGCCGGTGCCCGCGCCCGGGAGCAGTTCGACGGCAGCCGCCCGCGCCTACGCTCTCGGCCACCTGGGAGAGCCGCTGCTCCTGGAGGATCTGGCGCGGGAGGCGTCGGTGAGCGTGCGGACCCTGAGCCGGCGCTTTCTGCTGGAGACGGGAACGACCCCGATGCGCTGGCTGGCCGAGCAGAGGTTGCAGCACGCTCGTCGCCTCCTGGAGCGCACCGACGAGCCCGTGGACCGCATCGCCTCGGTGGCGGGCTTCGGCACCGGCACGGCGATGCGCCAGCACTTCCGGGAGACGTTGGGCATCTCACCGCGCGTGTACCGCAACACGTTCCGGGGGGCGGGTTGAGCGAGGCCAGGCTCGCACGAGCCGTTCACTTTATGTGACAACCACCAGGTGGATAGGGTACGGCGCAGCAACGAGCAGGCGACCGGACCGGGCGGATCGGGGGACGGTAGGTGGGATGGCGCGAGGAGATCGCCTCGGCACTCGGCGAGTGGATCGCCGTCGAAGGAGGCGCGGGCAAGCAGCCGCGCTGGCAGCTCGTCGGGCGGGCGGCCCGGAGCGGCGACCTGCGCCGGTACGTGGTCGATCTACGGGGCTCCGACATCGGACCCGAACAGCTGGACTCACTGAGGCTGGCCGGGCCGGACGACGACGGCATCGAGACCAAGGGCTTCGCCGTCTCCGAAGCCGTGCAGAACGGCTCCCTGCTCACCCTGCTGGCACCGAGGTTCGCCGAGATCGCCGACCCTCATCTGTGGATGCTCAAGCAGCCGCCCACCTTCCTGATCGAGGCCCTGCGTGACGGTATCGCCCAACTGGGTGAACATCCCCTCGCCACCGCTCTCGCGACCGCGACGATCGGCGGCGCCTCGGCGCACACCATCGATCCGCCGGGTTTCCATCCTGCCCAGGCGGACGCGTACCGGGCCTGCCTCGGCGAGGGCGTCCACCTGGTGTGGGGGCCACCTGGTACGGGGAAGACCACCGTCCTCAAGCGGGCCATCGGCGACCTGATCGCCCAGGGCCGGCGTGTGCTGCTGGTGTCGGCCACGAACATCGCCGTGGACAACGCCCTGCTGGGGGTGGTGCGGGAGAAGCGCCACGCGTTCGGTGACATCGTCCGGGTGGGGACACCGCACCTGCGCGAGGTGGCCGAGGACCCTTCCGTGTCCCTGCCCCTGATGGTCCGGGCACGGCTGACGGAGGCGGCGGCCCGGTGTGCGGAACTCGAGGCCGAGCTCGTCGCCATCGGGGACCGGGCCCAGCAGTTGGCAGTGCTGGAAAGCGGCCTTGCGGGCTTTGACGCCCCGTCGTACTTCGCGGCGCTGAGGTTCGTACGGACGCCCGGACAGGACGTGGCCGCGGCACAGGCCCGGGTGACCGAGGCGGAAGAGAAGCTCAGCCAGGCAGTCCGACGCCTCCACCGCCTCGGGGAGGCCGTCGGGGCAGCACGCGCGCGTCAGAAGGCCGCCGAGGCGTCGAAGGAGCGCTGGCGCGAAGTCGACGCGCTCTCGCAGGAGATCACCCGCGTGCGGGACGCGGCCGGAAACAGCGAGGCCGACGCGCTCCTCGCGGACGACCACCGCCGTTCCCTGGAGCTGAGGCTGAAGGAACTCGAGGCGAAGGGCGCCGTCAGCAGGTGGCGACAGCGCGACACGATCGCAGGCCTTCAGGACGAACTGGCGAACGCCCGACAGGCGGCCACCGACGCCCGTGTGGCAGCACAGGAGGCCCGCGCCACCGCGACCGCGCACATCGCCCGTGTCGATGCCCGAGTCGACGCGCTGGTCGAGACGATCCCGCTCAGCCGGGACCAGATCTCCCGGCTCGAAGCCGACGCCGTCTCGCTCGCGGCCGAGAGCGCACAGGCCGAGCAGCAGACGCTCACCCTCGAACAAGAGGCGACCCGGGCCTCCGAGACCGCCGTCCGCGCCCGACAGGCCCAGGACCTGGCCGAACAGGCCGCCGGACGAGGCTTGCCGGCCCAGCATGATCGGGCCGAACGGCTGCGTCCCGCCGTGGCCGCCGACCGCACCCGCCGACCGGAGCTGGAGAAGCGGTACAAGCTGGCGCAGGAGGGATACGAACGGCTCGCCCGCAACGCTCAAGGTGAGATCATCAAGTCCGCCAAGCTGGTCGCCACGACCCTGGCCCGGTTTCGCACCAACCGGACGGTCCTCGAAGGGCCGTACGACGTGGTCCTCGTCGACGAGGCGGGTGCCGCGACCCTCCCCGAGGTCCTGCTCGCCACCGGTAAGGCAGACCGGGCGGCCGTCCTGCTCGGCGACTTCATGCAGCTGGGGCCGGTGATCCCGCCGGCCCTCGGCAACAACGACCGCCCCGACATCAGACGATGGCTGCACCCGGACGTCTTCCAGCACTGCGGCATCCACGAACCGTCGGACGCCGAGGCGCACCCGTCGTGCGTCACGCTCACCGAACAGCACCGTTTCGGCCCCGCCGTCATGCGCCTGGCCAACGACCTCGCGTACGGCGGTGTCCTCACCGGCGGCCCCCAGGTGCTGCGGGAGCGGCAGGACAACGACCCCGAGATCGTCCTCATCGACACCGACGGCCTGGACGAGCTGGCTCGCGCCCACCTGACCGGCAGCCGAAAAGGATGGTGGCCCGCCGGATCGCTCATCGCCCGCGCCCTGGTGGAACTCCACCACGAACAGGGTGAAGAGGCCGGCATCGTCACGCCGTACGCCGTCCAGGCCGAGGCCACCCTCGAGGCGCTGCGCGACGTCGAAGGCGCCGGGCGCCCACTCGCGGAGGTCGGTACGGCCCACCGGTTCCAGGGCCGGGAGTTCGACGTCGTCGTCTTCGACACGGTGGAGGGCAGCGGCGACAGCCGCGAGCTGTGGATGGCCCTCGCCCATCGGCAGCCGGGAGCCGATGCCTGGCGACGCAACGGCGTCCGCCTGTTCAACGTGGCGGTGACCCGGACGAAGACCCGTCTGTACGTCGTCGCCGGCGGGGCCCGCGTCAGGAACGCCACACCCGGAACGGCCCTGGCCCGGCTTGCCACACTGATCGGGACCTCGGGCGTCCGGGTCCTGAAGGCCAAGCACCTCATCACTCCGCCGACGGCCCCGGTCCCGCTCCGCGGCGAGTTCGGCACGGCTCTGGCGGAGGTGCTGGGTCGGCACGTGGAGGTGACCGACGTGCACGACGAGACGACCTTCTACGACACCTTCGCCGAGGAGATCAACCGGGCGGAGCACTCCCTGTGGCTCTGGGCGCCGTGGGTCGCAAAGCGGCTCCGCTCCCTGTTGCCCGCCCTCGCGGCCGCCGCCGACCGGGGCGTACGCATCACCGTCTTCATCCGCGACGACACCGACCAGTTGCAGCGCAAGCCCGCGAGCCAGGCGTTGATCGCGGATCTCCGCGCCGTGGCCCACACCGTGATCCCGATGAACGTCATGCACCAGAAGATCGCGGTCCTCGACGAGCGGACCGTGCTCCTCGGCAGCCTGAACGCGCTGTCCCAGAGCTGGACACGGGAGGTGATGGTCGCGATGCGCGGCGCGTACTTCGCCCGCAAGCTGCTCGCACACGAGCACGCGGAGACCTTCGCCCACCCGCCGAAGTGCGGCCGGTGCCGGGGCACGGAGATCGAGATCCGACGGCGGAGGAACGGCAACTGGTTCTGGCGCTGCTACGCCACCCCGTGCAAGACGACCCCTTCCGGCCGCTCCAACGCCTGGACCCAGGACATACGCCTCCGGGGCAACCGCCCTACTTGAGCGGCTCCAGAATCGCCACGCACTCCACATGATGGGTCATCGGGAACAGGTCGAACGCACGCAGTGTCCGTACCCGGTAGCCGCCCTCCCGGAAGTACGCCAGGTCGCGGGCCAGGGCTGCCGGGTCGCAGGCCACGTAGGCGATGCGGCGGGCGCTCAGGGTGGAGAGGTGGGCCACCGTGTCGCGGCCCGCGCCGGTGCGCGGGGGGTCCAGGACGATGAGGTCGACCTCGGTGATGCCGGTGCGCGGCAGGACCGCGTCGACCTTGCCCTGTTCGATGCGGACGCGGTCGAAGTCGGCCAGGTTGTGCCGGGCGTCCTCCACCGCGCGCTTGCCGGACTCGATGCCGAGTACCGCGCCCTGCTCGCCGAGCCGGTCCGCGAGTGCGCCGGCGAACAGGCCGACGCCGCAGTACAGGTCGAGCGCGGTCTCGCCCTTGCGCGGCAGCAGGCCCTGCATCACCGCGGTCACCAGGGTGTCCGCGGCCTTCGGGTGGACCTGCCAGAAGCCGCCGGCTCCGACGCGGTGGGTGCGGCCGTCGGCGCGTTCGCGGACGAAGGGGCGGCCGTGGACGCGGTGCACCCCGCCGGACCGCTCGTCGACCCTGAGCACCGACACCGGCCGGTCCAGCTCCACCAGGGGCAGCCGTGCGCCGGGCTTCGGGGTGAGGATCACCTGGCGGTCCTGGGAGCCCGTCGCGGCGATGGCCTCGACCGAGTCCATGCCCGTCCAGGACCGCTTCTCGACGCCCAGCTCGCTGACGCCCTCCGCAGCGATCATGCAGCGCTCGACCGGCTCCACCTCGTGCGAGCGGTGCCGTCGCAGGCCTGCCCTGCCGGAGGGGTCCACCGCGTACTGCACCCTCGTACGCCACTGCGGGACGTCGCCCGCCGGGAGCTTGTCGCCCTCGGCCGGCACCACCGTGCCGTCCCAGCCGGCCTCCTCGGGGGTGAGGCCGGCGAGCCGGCTGAGCTGCTCGGCGATCACCTCGCCCTTGAGCCGGCGCTGGGCGCCCGGCTTGGCGTGCTGCCAGTCGCAGCCGCCGCAGCGGCCGGGGCCCGCGTAGGGGCAGGGCGCGTCGATACGGTCCTTGGAGGCCTCCAGGACGCGTACGGCGTCGGCGCGCAGGAAGCGGGCGCCCTCCTCGCCCTCCGTCACCCGCGCCACGACCCGCTCACCGGGCAGGGTGTGCCGGACGAACAGGACCTGGCCCTCGTCCGTGCGGGCGATGCAGTGACCGCCGTGGGCGACGGGGCCGATCTCGACCTCGTACTCCTCCCCCACCAGGGACTTCTTCGGTTCTGCCTGCATGGGGGGACGACTCCAGATGCGCGAGGGGGCAAGGGGGCGGCTACGCCACGGCCGGACAACAGCCCACCAGTCTACGTGGGTGTCGTCCGGCCGTTCACCACGAGCGGGCGGGTTCTCAGCTCTGCGAGGCCGACGACTCCTTGGCGCGTTCCGCGGGGCCCCGCCGTACGGCGCCCGGCGCGTTCCAGTCCTGGCGTCGGCGGGCGCGCAGTTTCGCGGCCTCCGAGGACTGCAGCTGGTAGGGCACCGAGGTCACCATGACACCCGGGGTGAACAGCAGTCGGCCCTTGAGCCGCAGGGCGCTCTGGTTGTGCAGCAGATGCTCGTACCAGCGGCCCACCACGTACTCCGGGATGATCACGGAGACGGCGTCGCGCGGGGACTCCCGTCGCAGGCCCTTGACGTACTCGATCACCGGGCGGGTGATCTCGCGGTAGGGCGAGTCGAGGACCTTCAGCGGGACGTCGATGCCGCGCCGCTCCCACTCGTCCCGCAGCGCCTTGGTCTCCGCCGGGTCGACGTTGACGCTCAGGGCCTCGAGGGTGTCGGTGCGCAGCAGCTTGGCGTAGGCCAGGGCACGCAGCGTGGGGCGGTGGATCTTGGAGATGAGCACCACCGAGTGGACGCGCGAGGGGCGGACGCTGTCGTCGCTGGGTACCTCGGGAGCGGCGAGTTCCTCGGCCACTCCGTCGTAGTGCCTGCGGATCGCGGTCATCGTCACGTAGAAGATGCACATGCCCAGCAGGGCGACCCAGGCGCCGTGTGTGAACTTGGTGACCAGGACGACGACCAGGACCAGGCCGGTGAAGAAGGCGCCGAAGGCGTTGATGGCACGGGAGCGCACCATGTGGCGGCGCTTCGCCTGGTCCGTCTCGCTCGCCAGGTGCCGGTTCCAGTGCCGGACCATGCCGGTCTGGCTGAGCGTGAACGACACGAACACGCCGACGATGTACAGCTGGATCAGCCGGGTCGAGTCGGCACCGTAGATGAAGATCAGCAGGCTGGCCGTGCCCGCGAGCAGCACGATGCCGTTGGAGAAGGCGAGCCGGTCGCCGCGGGTGTGCAGCTGGCGCGGGAGGTAGCGGTCCTGGGCCAGGATCGAGCCGAGCAGCGGGAAGCCGTTGTAGGCGGTGTTCGCGGCGAGGAACAGCACCAGGGCGGTGGCCGCCGCCAGGATGAGGAACAGGAAGCTCCCCTTGCCGAATACCGCCTCGGCGACCTGGGAGATCACCGGGTTCTGGACATAGCCGGCGCCCACTCCGACGCCGTGGTGCAGGAGGTCCGTGGCGGGGTTCTCGGCCATCCGCACCTTGGTCGTCATGGCGAGCGCGATGATGCCGCAGAACATGGTGACGGCGAGCAGGCCCATCATCGCGAGCGTGGTCGCCGCGTTCTTCGACTTGGGCTTGCGGAAGGCCGGCACGCCGTTGGAGATCGCCTCGACGCCGGTGAGCGCGGCACAGCCGGAGGAGAAGGCGCGCAGCAGCAGGAACACCAGCGCGAAGCCCGCGAGGCCCTGGTGCTCCGCCTTGATCGTGTACGCGGCCGTGGGCGCGCGCATGGTGTCGCCGAGGACGAGGCCCCGGAAGGCACCCCAGGCGATCATGATGAAGACGCCGGCCACGAAGACATATGTCGGAATGGCGAACAGCGTGCCCGACTCCTTGACGCCGCGCAGGTTCATCAGCGTGAGGAGCACGACCACGGCGACCGCGCACAGCACCTTGTGCTCGATCACGAAGGGGACCGCGGAGCCGAGGTTCTCGATGCCGGAGGAGATGGACACGGCGACCGTGAGGACGTAGTCCACGAGAAGGGCGCTGGCGACCGTGAGGCCGGCCTTGGGGCCGAGGTTGGTGGTGGCCACCTCGTAGTCGCCGCCACCGCTCGGGTACGCGTGCACGTTCTGCCGGTAGGAGGCGACCACGGTGAACATCAGCACGACGACCGCGACCGCGATCCATGGGCTGAAGTGGTAGGCCGACACTCCTGCGATGGACAGGACCAGCAGCACCTCGCCGGGCGCGTAGGCCACGGAGGAGAGGGGGTCGGAGGCGAAGACGGGGAGGGCGATGCGCTTCGGCAGGAGCGTTTCCCCGAGCCGGTCACTGCGCAAGGCGCGCCCGATCAGGATCCGCTTGGGCACGTCGGTCAGTTTGGACACAAGAGAGGATCGTAAGGGTTCGAACTGGGGGCCGCCCACCCGCGGACGGAGATCTGCCTCACGAGGGGGTCGCGCGGGGCCTCCCCGACGGCTCTCCCGGGGCGCTCTGGCGCGCGGCGGCGCGCAACACGGTCCGGCGCGCCCGTGGGCAAGGGTGACCGACGTGGACCGTGCCTGTGTAGCTTGGGCGGCGGTCTGAGACCCTGTTCCCTGCACTTCACCTGAGCCGCGATATCGACATCGGCGTCGATGTCGCGACATCGGCATCGGATGACATCGGAAGGACGGTCGTGCACATCGTCATCATGGGCTGCGGAAGAGTGGGATCCGCTCTCGCCCAGACCCTGGAGCAACAGGGGCACACGGTCGCCGTGGTCGACCAGGACCCCACCGCCTTCCGACGACTGGGCTCGGGGTTCGGCGGCCGTCGTGTCACCGGGGTCGGCTTCGACCAGGACACCCTGCGCGAGGCGGGCATCGAGGAGGCGGGCGCCTTCGCCGCGGTCTCCAGCGGCGACAACTCGAACATCATCGCGGCGCGCGTCGCGCGGGAGATGTTCGGCATCGAGAACGTCGCGGCCCGTATCTACGACCCCCGCCGTGCCGAGGTCTACCAGCGGCTCGGTATCCCGACCGTCGCCACGGTCCGCTGGACGGCGGACCAGATGCTGCGGCGGCTGCTGCCGTCGGGCGCGGAGCCGCTGTGGCGCGACCCCACCGGGGGCGTCCAGCTCGCCGAGGTGCACGCCTCGCCGAAGTGGGTCGGGCACAAGATCAGCAAGATGCAGGAGGAGACGGGCGTACGGGTCGCGTTCCTCACCAGGCTGGGCGAGGCGATCCTGCCGACCTCGCAGACGGTGTTGCAGGAGGGCGACCTCGTGCACGTGATGATGCGGACGGACGACGTCGACACGGTCGAGGCGTCGTTCTCCGAGGGGCCTGAAGAGGAGGGCGGTCACTGATGAGGGTCGCCATTGCCGGTGCCGGCGCGGTGGGCCGCTCGATCGCGGGCGAGCTCCTGGAGAACGGGCACGAGGTCCTGCTGATCGACAAGGCTCCGACCGCGATCTCGGTCGAGCGTGTCCCGCAGGCGGAGTGGCTGCTGGCCGACGCCTGCGAGATCACGTCGTTGGACGAGGCGGCGCTCCAGCGCTGCAACGTGGTGATCGCCGCGACGGGTGACGACAAGGTCAACCTGGTGGTGTCGCTGCTCGCCAAGACGGAGTACGGCGTTCCGCGGGTGGTCGCGCGCGTCAACAACCCGAAGAACGAGTGGCTGTTCAACGAGGCGTGGGGGGTGGACGTCGCCGTGTCCACTCCGCGCCTGATGTCGGCGCTGGTCGAGGAGGCCGTGAGTGTCGGCGACCTGGTGCGGCTGCTGCGGTTCAGCCATGGGGACGCGAACCTGGTGGAGCTGACGCTGCCGCCGGAGTCGGCGCTGGCGGGTACCCGGGTGGGCGATGTGCAGTGGCCGCAGGACACGTCGCTGGTGACGATCATCCGGGGGACGCGGGTGCTCACGCCGTCCCTGGAGGACTCGCTGGAGGCCGGGGACGAGCTGCTGTTCGTGGCGGCGCAGGCGCGGGAGGAGCAGCTGGAGGAGCTGCTGTCCGTGCGGCGCGAGGAGGCTTAGCCGGTTCGGTTCGCCGGGGGCGTGGGGTTGCGCAGTTCCCCGCGCCCCTGTCAGTGGGCTTGCCCGTTCGTTGTCGGGTGCCGGCCCGTGGGTGGGTTTTGCGCAGTTCCCCGCGCCCCTGGTCGACGGCCCGCGCGTTCGTCGTCGGGTGCCGGCCCGTGGGTGGATTTCGCGCAGTTCCCCGCGCCCCTGTCAGTGGGCTTGCCCGTTCGTTGTCGAGTGCTGGCCCGTGGGTGGGTTTTGCGCGGTTCCCCGCGCCCCTGGTCGACGTCCCGCGCGTTCGTTGTCGGGTTCCGGGCCGTGGGGGGCTCTCGCGGTCCCCCGCGCACCCGGTCAGCCGGGTGGCGGCCTTCCCGGGTCTCTAGCTAGCCAGGGCTACGGGTTCCTGCGGTGTTTGCCGGCCGGTTCGGTGGGCTCCTTCTGGGCCTGCTGGGCCTTCTCGGCCTGTTCCTCCGCCTCCATCTCGGCGAAGACGTCGATCGGGGCGGGTGCCTTCGCCAGGAAGACCCAGGTCAGCCAGACGGCGAGCAGGAACGGCGGGATCTTCAGCGCGATCAGGACCCAGCCGAGCTGGGAGGTGTTGGCCCACCAGTACAGCGGGAAGAGGATCGCGCACTTGGCGAGCAGGATCAGGCCCCACGCCCAGCTGGCCTTCGCGTAGGCCTTCTTGCGGCCCGGGTTGCGCGTGCGCCAGGAGAGGTTCTCCTTGAAGACCGGGCCGAGGATCAGCCCGATCAGCGGGACCCCCGCGAGCGTGGTGACGATGTACGCCAGGGCCAGGCCCAGCGTGTAGAGCATGCCCGGCAGGTAGAAGTCCTTCGCGTTGCCGGTCATCATCGCGAAGACCACGCCGAACGCCACGCCGAACACACCGCTGAAGGCGTGCTTGACGGTGTCCCTCATGACGAGGCGCACCACCACCATCGCCAGGGACACCACGAGCGCGGCGATCGCCGACCAGTGAAGGTCCTTGTTGATCGTGAAGATGGTGACGAAGAACAGGCCCGGCAGCACGGTCTCGACCATGCCGCGGACGCCGCCGAACGCCTCGAAGAGCGCGGCCTCCGTCACCGCCCGTGAATCGTGCTGGGTGTCTTCGGTCGGCTTCTCGAGTGACGTCACCGGCTACTCCCGTCCGAGCGGTCTGAGTTCGTACTTCGGATTGAACAGGACTCTGCGGCCCCGGCTCATGGAGATGCGGCCCGAGGCGATCAGCTTGCGCCCCGGTTCTATGCCGACGATGGAGCGCCTGCCGAGCCACACCACGTCCAGAGCCGCCGTACCGTCGAACAGTTCGGCCTCCAGGGCGGGAACACCGGCCCGCGGACGCAGCGTGACCGTGCGCAAGGTACCAGTAACCGTGACGATCTGCCGGTCGTGGCAGTCGCCGATGCGCGTGCAGCCCGTCTCCTCGGCGTCCTCCCGCAGCTCCTCCGACTCCAGGTCCTCCTGGGACGAGGAGAGCCGGTCGAGCATGCGACGCAGGCGGCCGACCGGCTTTTCGGATCGAGGAACAGCGCTCATAGAGAAAGCGTACCGGGGCGTGCCCGGACCCCGTGCCGGCACGGCCCGCTCACCTCTCGAAGCGGTAGCCCATCCCCGGTTCGGTGATGAAGTGCTTGGGGTGGGCCGGGTCCGCCTCCAGTTTCCGCCGCAGCTGGGCCATGTAGACCCGCAGGTAGTTCGACTCCGTCCCGTACGACGGGCCCCACACCTCCTGGAGCAGCTGCTTCTGGCTGACCAGGCGGCCCATGTTGCGCACGAGCACCTCCAGCAGATGCCACTCCGTGGGCGTGAGGCGTACGTCCCTGCCGTCCCGCCCGACCTTCTTCGCGGCGAGGTCGACGGTGAAGTCGGCGGTCTCCACGACGACGTCGTCCTCGCCCGCCCCGGTCGGCTCGGCCCGCCGGACGGCGGCCCGGAGCCGGGCGAGCAGCTCGTCCATGCCGAACGGCTTGGTGACGTAGTCGTCGGCGCCCGCGTCCAGGGCCTCCACCTTCTCGTCCGAGGTGTGGCGGGCGGAGAGGACCAGGATCGGCACCCGTGTCCAGCCGCGCAGGCCCTTGATCACCTCGACGCCGTCCATGTCGGGCAGCCCGAGGTCGAGCACCACGACGTCGGGATGGCGGGCCGCGGCGAGCTGGAGCGCGGTGGCGCCGTCGGGGGCCGCGTCGACCTCGTACTTGCGTGCCTTCAGGTTGATCACGAGGGCGCGCACGATCTGCGGCTCGTCGTCGACCACGAGCACCCGGGTCATGTGGTTCGCCTTTCTGCTTCGGCGGCGGAGCCGGCGGGTACGGGGATGCGCTCCACGGCCCGGAGGGTGAGGACCATGGTGAGGCCGCCGCCGGGGGTGTCCTCTGCGTTCAGCGTGCCGCCCATGGCCTCCGCGAAGCCGCGTGCCACCGCGAGGCCGAGGCCGACGCCCGCACCGCGCGGTGCGTCGCCGTAGCGCTGGAAGGGTTCGAAGATCCGTTCCTTGGCGTCGTCGGGCACTCCGGGCCCCCGGTCGACGACACGGACCTCCACGCGGTCGGCGAGGGCGCTCGCCAGGACCAGGACGGGCAGCCCGCGGGGGCTGTACTTGACGGCGTTCTCCACGAGGTTGGCGACCGTGCGTTCCAGGAGCCCCGCGTCCACGTGGACCATCGGCAGGGTCTCGGGGACGTCCAGCTCCACGCTGTCCTCGGGTACGCCGCCGAGCGCCATCGGGACCACCTCGTCCACGTCGATCTCGCGGATGATCGGGGTGACGGTGCCCGTCTGCAGGCGCGACATGTCGAGCAGGTTGCCCACCAGGTGGTCGAGCCGGTCGGCGCCGTCCTCGATGGCCGCGAGCAGTTCGGCGGTGTCCTCCTCGGACCACTCGACGTCGTCGGAGCGGAGCGAGGTCACGGCGGCCTTGATGCCGGCCAGCGGGGTGCGCAGGTCGTGGCTGACGGCGGCGAGCAGCGCGGTGCGGATGCGGTTGCCCTCGGCCAGCGTGCGGGCCTGCTCGGCCTCCTGCCGCAGGCGCTCGCGGTCCAGGGCCACGGCGGCCTGGGCGGCGAAGG
The DNA here is from genome assembly GCF_040650555.1 of Streptomyces sp. NPDC048664. NCBI lineage: Bacteria > Bacillati > Actinomycetota > Actinomycetes > Kitasatosporales > Streptomycetaceae > Streptomyces > Streptomyces sp. NPDC048664. Next base: position 64,279 of record NZ_JBEZHK010000012.1, read on the forward strand.
CGGCCAGGACCCGGCGGTCGGATGCGGGCAGGACCCGCCCGGACAGTGCCAGCGCCATGTGGTCCCCGACGGGCACGTCGACGTCCGCGTCCTCGGGCCGTTCGACCGGGGTGCCGGGGCCCACGCTGCCCGCGCAGGTCCACGGGTCGACGTCGCTGACGCGTTCCAGCAGGGCCGCCGTGTCCATGGCGAACGTCTCCCGTACGCGGTCGAGGATCGCGTCCAGGCTGGTCTCGCCGCGCAGCACGCTGCCCGCGAGAAAGGAGAGGATCTCCGACTCGGCGCGCAGCCGTGCGGCCTGGTGGGTGCGCCGGGCCGCCAGGTCCACCACCGAGGCCACGGACACGGCCACGGCCACGAAGATCACGATGGCGACGATGTTCTGGGGATCGGCGATCGTCAGCCGGTGCAGGGGCGGCGTGTAGTAGTAGTTCAGCAGCAGCGAGCCGAAGGCCGCGGAGGCGAGCGCCGGCAGGAGGCCTCCGAGCAGGGCCGCGGCCACGGTCAGCGCCAGGAACAGCAGCATGTCGTTGGCGAGGCCGAGGTCGACGGCGTTCAGCGCCAGCGCGAGCACGACCGGGCCGAGGACGCCGGCGAGCCACCCGGCCAGGATCCGGGCGCGGCCGAGTCGGGCACCGCGGGCGACGGGCAGACCGCGCCCCTTGGCGACCTCCTCGTGGGTGACGATGTGCACGTCGATGTCCGGGCCGGACTCCCGGGCCACCGTGACGCCCACGCCCGGCCCGAAGACGTACTGCCACGTCTTGCGGCGGGAGGAGCCGAGGACGATCTGGGTGGCGTTGGCGCCGCGCGCGAAGTCGAGCAGCGCGGCGGGGATGTCGTCGCCCACCACATGGTGGAAGGTGCCGCCCAGGTCCTCGACGAGGGTCCGCTGGAGGGCCAGTTCCTTCGGTGAGCCGGAGGTCAGTCCGTCGCTGCGGGAGATGTACACGGCGAGCACCTCGCCGCCCGCGCCCTTCTCGGCCAGTCGCGCGGCCCGCCGGATCAGGGTCCGGCCCTCGGGGCCGCCCGTGAGGCCCACCACGATCCGCTCGCGCGAGCCCCAGATCTTCGACACCTGGTGCTCGCTGCGGTACTCGTTCAGGTACTCGTCGACCCGGTCCGCGACCCACAGCAGGGCCAGCTCCCGCAGCGCGGTCAGGTTCCCGGGCCGGAAGTAGTTCGACAGGGCCGCGTCGACCTTGTCCGGCTGGTAGATGTTGCCGTGCGCCATCCGCCGGCGCAGGGCCTGCGGCGACATGTCGACCAGCTCGATCTGGTCCGCGCGCCGCACCATCTCGTCGGGTACGGTCTCGCGCTGCCGTATGCCCGTGATGGACTCGACGACATCGCCGAGGGACTCCAGATGCTGGATGTTGACGGTCGAGACGACGTCGATGCCCGCGGCGAGCAGCTCCTCGACGTCCTGCCAGCGCTTGGCGTTGCGCGAGCCGGGGACGTTGGTGTGGGCCAGTTCGTCCACCAGGGCGACGGCCGGGGCGCGGTGCAGGACGGCGTCCACGTCCATCTCGGTGAACGCGGAGCCCCGGTGGACCAGCTCCTTGCGCGGGATCTGCTCCAGGCCGTGGAGCATCACCTCGGTGCGCGGGCGCCCGTGGTGCTCCACGAAGGCGACGACGCAGTCCGTTCCCCGCTCGACCCGCCGGTGCGCCTCGGACAGCATGGCGTAGGTCTTGCCCACGCCCGGTGCGGCACCGAGATAGATCCGCAGCTTTCCGCGTCCCATGGTCCTATTGTCTTCCCGTCGCAGCCGCGCACACCGAGGTCGCCGTGTACGCTGCGTCGACCTTACGGCCAACAAATACGACAATCGGGACAGCGAGCATCCGGGGTGGGCGTCTTTGACGCAACTCTGACACCGCGCCGTGGGCCCGGTCGCCGCGGGACTCCTCGCACGCGGACGGCCGCACCCCGGGTCGAGGGGTGCGGCCGTCCACGATGCGACTGTTTCGACTCCGTGGTGCCGGTCAGCGGACCTCGGTGATCTCGGGGCCGCGCTGGAGCTGGCCCATGCCTCCGGAGAAGCGCGAGCCGCCGTCGTCCTCCTGCGGCTGCATCCCCTCGGCCACCATCTGCGCGTCGTTCGGCAGCCTCAGGACGATCGGGTCGCGCGGGGCCATCGGGCCCTCGCCCCGCACCACGACCGCGTCCCGGAAGATCTGCTCCAGCAGACCCGCCGCCTGCGGCTGCACGGCGCCCTGACCGGAGATCACACCGCGCAGGAACCAGCGGGGGCCGTCCACGCCGATGAACCGCACGACCTGGAAGCCGCTCGTGCCGTCCGGCAGCTGCACCGGAACCTGGGCGCGCAGCTCCCAGCCCAGGGGGCCCTCGACCTCGTCCACGATGCCGCCCTGCTGGGTGATGCCGCCCGCGATCTCCTCGCGGACCTCGCCCCAGATGCCCTCACGCTTGGGGGCGGCGAAGGCCTGCAGCTGAACGGCACTGTCCTGCAGGACGACGGTCGCCGCCACGATCGCGTCTCCGGCGACCTCGACCCGCAGTTCCATGCCCTCGACCGCGGGCACGAACAGGCCACCCAGGTCCACTCGCCCCTCGGCGGGGTCGCGGACCTCCGAACCGTCCCAGGGGCCCTCGGGCCTCGGCTCCGGTTCCAGCCTCACGCGCTCGCGCTCGGCCTCTTCCTCGTCCGCCTCAGCGTCGACACCGTCGACGACCTGCTCGGCCTCGCCGGCCGCGTCCTCGGCGGCACCCTTCTTGTTGCGACGTCCGAACACGTCACTGTCCTTCCCGGTCGGATACGACCGAAGCGTATCGATTCCCACCCGTTGTGCCGCCCACGGCGGCATGACCGCCGGTGGACCCGAAGCCCCCCTCGGCCCGCGCCGAATCGGGAAGTTCCGCGACCTCCTGGAAGCGGACCCTCTCGACCTGCTGGACGACCAGTTGGGCAATCCGGTCGAAGCGCTCGAACCGCACGCTCTCGTGCGGGTCGAGATTCACCACGATCACCTTGATCTCTCCACGGTACCCGGCATCCACCGTCCCCGGGGCATTCACGAGGGCGACACCGCAGCGAGCGGCGAGGCCGGAGCGTGGGTGCACGAAGGCCGCGTACCCCTCGGGCAGGGCGACGGACACGCCCGTGGGCAGCACGGCCCGTTCGCCGGGCTTCAGCTCACGGCTCTCGGTGGTGCGCAGATCGGCTCCGGCGTCGCCCGGGTGCGCGTACTCCGGAAGCGGTACGTCGGGGTCCACGCGGCGGATGAGCACGTTCACCGGGCCGCTCACGGGTTCACCTCGAAGGCCCGGGCGCGCCGGACTCCGTCCGGGTCGTTCATGACCGCCTGGATCTCCTCCTGCCGGCCGTTGTCCGTGAAGTGCTCGACCTTCACCTCGACGAAGAGGGCTTCGGCGCGCACCGCCACGGGACCGCCGGGGCCGCCGATCCGTCCGGTCGCCCTGGAGTAGATCTTCCGGCCCGCCACGGCCGTCACCTCGGCCTCCAGGAACAGCACGGTGCCCACGGGCACCGGCCGCACGAAGTCGGTCTCCAGCCGTCCGGTGACCGCGATGGTGCGCAGCAGCCAGTTCAGCGAGCCCAGCGTCTCGTCCAGGGCCGTCGCCAGCACCCCGCCATGGGCGAGCCCGGGAGCTCCCTGGTGGGCGGGCTGGACGGTGAACTCGGCGGTGATGGTGACGCCCTCGCCCGCCCGCGCCTGAAGGTGCAGCCCGTGGGACTGCCCTCCCCCGCAGCCGAAACACTGCGTGTAGTGCTCGCCGAGCAGGTCGCCGGGCGCGGGGGCGTCGGGATGCCGTACGGGCGCCAGCGCGTCGGCGGGGGGCGTCAAAGCCGGGGAAGAACCACTCACAGGCGCAGACCTTACCCGCGCGTGAACGCACCGCCGACACCGTGCCAAGCTGGACTCCATGCAGCTGACCGCGTCGCCGTACGAAGAACGTCTCACCGCGCCTCGCTCCTGGTGGCTGATGTGCCTCCTGGTGGGCATCGCCATGGCCCTGGTGCTGGTCCCGTTCGGCACGCTGCCGCTGCTGGGCGGACTGGTCGGCGGCACCGCGGCCGCGGCGGTCGTGGCGAGTTCCTACGGCTCCTTGCGCATCCGCGTGGTGGGGGACTCACTGATCGCGGGCGAGGCGCGGATCCCGCTGGCGGCGCTGGGCGAGACGGAGGTCCTGGACGCCGAGGAGGCCCGCGCCTGGCGGACGTACAAGGCGGACACGCGCGCGTTCCTGCTGTTGCGCGCGTACATCCCGGGGGCGCTGAAGGTGCAGGTCACGGACCCTGAGGACCCGACGCCCTACCTGTATCTGTCGACCAGGGAGCCGGAGCGGCTGGCGGCGGCGATCAAGGCCGCGCGAGCCGGGGTGTAGCCCGGGGCGCAGGCACCGGCGCGCGCGGGAGGCCGCGGCTCAGGGCGCACGCGCACGACCTCCGAGCAGCGCGCGGGGGCGCGGTCGCCCCGGCGCGAGGGTGCTCAGTCCCCGAGGTCCTCGACGTCCAGGGGATTCTCCGGCTGTTCCAGTCGCGGCAGCTCGGGCAGCGCGTCCCACGGGACCTGCGCCTTCCGCAGGTCCTTGCGGATCCGCTCCGCGAGGCGTCTGGTGTCGCGCCGGTTCATGACGGCGCCCACCGCGGCGCCCACCATGAAGGGCATCAGGTTCGGCAGGTCCCGGACCATGCGCTTCATGACCTGCTGCCGCAGCTCACGCTTCATCCGCCCGCCGAGGGCCGCGTCCACGCTCGACGGCTTGGTCACCTCGATGCCGCGCTCGCCGGCCCAGGACCTCAGGTAGAGGGTGGTGCGCTGGGGGAGCGTGCCGGGCGGGCGCAGCCCGTACACCTCGTGCAGTTCGGCGATCAGCTTGAGCTCGATCGCGGCGACCCCGGTGATCTCCGTGGCCAGTTCGGTCGGCATGGCCGGGGGCACCGGGAGCATCGCCGCGGCCCCGACTCCGGCTCCGACCGTGGCCGTCGCCCGGGACGCGCCCGCGACGAGCTTGTCCGCGAGTTCCTCGGGTCCCAGTCCCGGGAACTGTCCGCGCAGCGTCGCGAGGTCCCGTACGGGGATCCGCGGGGCCATGTCGATGATGCGGTCGGCGAGGTAGCCCACGCCCGCCCGGGCCCGGCTGCCGCCTTTGCGGACGCCCTGAAGGACCCCGTCCCGGACGGCCGCCACGCGCCGCGCCATGGGCGCCGGGGAGGCGACCGGTGCCGCGGGCCCCGACGGGGCCTGTGACGTGGGAGCCGGTTCGAGCGAGGCTGCTCCCTGTCCGGAGGAGCCTCGCCCGTCGTCACGCACGCCTGAGGAGCCTTCGTGAGGCTCCGGGTCCGCTCCCTCGTGTGGGAAGCGGCGCTTCCGGGGAGGGGTCGAGCCAGTCACGGCCGACCCCGCCTCAGTCGCAGTCGCGGCAGATCGGCTGACCGTTCTTCTCTCGGGCCAGCTGGCTGCGGTGGTGCACGAGGAAGCAGCTCATGCAGGTGAACTCGTCCTGCTGCTTGGGCAGGACGCGGACGGCCAACTCCTCGTTCGAGAGGTCGGCGCCCGGCAGTTCGAGGCCTTCTGCGGCCTCGAACTCATCTACGTCGACCGCCGACGCGGACTTGTCGTTCCTCCGGGCCTTCAGCTCTTCAAGGCTGTCGGAGTCGACGTCGTCGTCGGTCTTGCGTGGGGTGTCGTAATCCGTTGCCATTTCGCTCTCCCCCTCTGGGTGTCTGCGGGTGTCTCCAGCGCACGTAACGCGTGAGAGGCCGGACTTGTGCCCGCCTCGAGGCGGAGATTTTGCCTCACATCAAGGTCTGTTACTCAATCGACACCCAACCGGACTCCTCAAGAGTGATCGGGTTGGATGGCGAACGGGACCGTACACGGTCTGCATGCCGCACTTCAAAGGCATCTCACCGTGTACTTCCCGTGATCAGGGCCCGGGAAAACCCGGATTTTCCGGCATTATGAACGGCTTCGAGGTCACCGAGAGTAGATGGCCGGAAAGCCCTCTCTGTGATCGATCACACACGCCCCGGCCGCGGTCCACGTCCGAGGATTCCGCGCAGAGCGAACAACGTCGGATAGGCGAGCCCGGGGCGGGAGCATGATCTCAGATCGGCAGGCTGACCCGCATCACGAGCCCGCCTCCCTCATGGGGCAGTGCGCTGATGTGGCCGCCGTGGGCGCGCGCCACGGAGCGCGCGATGGACAGGCCGAGGCCCACCCCCTTGTCACTGCCCGTGCGGTCCGTACGGAGCCGGGTGAAGGGCTCGAACAGGTTGTCCACCTCGTAGGCGGGGACGACCGGACCGGTGTTCGTGACCAGCAGGACGGCCTGTCCGTGCTGGACCTGGGTGACGACCTCCACCCAGCCGCCCTCCGGGATGTTGTAGCGCACCGCGTTCTGGACCAGGTTCAGGGCGATCCGCTCCAGCAGGACCCCGTTGCCCTGCACCACCGCGGGCGAGCGCTCGCCCCGGATCCGCACGCCCTTGCTCTCCGCCTCGGCGTGCACCTGGTCGACGGCCTGTGAGGCCACCTCGGCCAGGTCGACGGGCTTGCGCTCGACGATCTGGTTGTCGCTGCGCGCGAGCAGCAGCAGCCCCTCCACGAGCTGCTCGCTGCGCTCGTTGGTGGCGAGGAGGGTCTTGCCCAGCTGCTGGAGCTCCAAGGGGGCCCCGGGATCGGACAGGTGCACCTCCAGAAGGGTGCGGTTGATCGCCAGCGGGGTGCGCAGCTCGTGCGAGGCGTTGCCGACGAACCGCTGCTGGGCCGTGAACGCCCGCTCCAGCCGCGTCAGCATGTCGTCGAAGGTGTCCGCGAGCTCCTTCAGCTCGTCGTCCGGGCCGTCCAGCTCGATGCGGCGGGACAGGTCCGAGCCCGCCACCGCCCGCGCCGTGCGGGTGATCCTGCCGAGCGGCGACAGGACCCGGCCGGCCATCGCGTACCCGAAGGCGAAGGCGATCACCGCGAGGCCGAGCAGGGCCAGCAGGGAGCGGCTGAGGAGGCTGTCCAGGGCCTGCTGGCGCTGCTGGTTGACGCAGGCGTTCATGGCGTCGTTGAGCTCGTTCGCGGGCAGGGCGACCGGGAAGTTGCAGGTGTCGCTGCTGACCGCACCCTTGACGATCTTGAACGGCAGTTCGCTGCCCACCTTGAGCGCCTGCGCGGCGAACAGGTAGATGATCGACAGCAGCAGGATGCCGGCGATCAGGAACATGCCGCCGTAGAGCAGCGTGAGCCTTATCCGGATCGTGGGGCGCAGCCAGGGGAAGGGGGGCTCCTGTTTCCGGGGCTCCCAGGTGGGCTTGGGCGGTGCGGTGGGCGGGGCCGGAGTCGTCGCCACGGTCATCAGATCCGGTATCCGGAGCCTGGCACGGTGACGATCACCGGAGGCTCGCCGAGCTTGCGCCGCAGGGTCATGACGGTCACCCGCACGACGTTGGTGAAGGGGTCGGTGTTCTCGTCCCACGCCTTCTCCAGGAGCTGCTCGGCCGAGACGACGGCGCCCTCGCTGCGCATGAGCACCTCGAGGACGGCGAACTCCTTGGGAGCGAGCTGCACCTCTCTGCCGTCGCGGAAGACCTCGCGGCGGTTGGGGTCGAGCTTGATCCCGGCGCGCTCCAGGACGGGCGGCAGGGGCATGCTCGTGCGCCGGCCCAGCGCGCGCACGCGCGCGATGAGCTCGCTGAACGCGAACGGCTTGGGGAGGTAGTCGTCGGCACCGATCTCCAGACCCTCCACTCGGTCGCTGACGTCGCCCGACGCGGTGAGCATCAGCACGCGGGTGGGCATGCCGAGCTCCACCAGCTTGCGGCAGACGTCGTCCCCGTGCACCAGGGGAAGGTCGCGGTCGAGGACGACCACGTCGTAGTCGTTGACCCCGATGCGTTCGAGGGCGGCCGCGCCGTCGTACACGACGTCGACGGCCATGGCCTCCCGGCGCAGTCCGGTGGCCACCGCATCGGCGAGCAGCTGCTCGTCCTCGACGACGAGTACGCGCACGGCTGGGTCCTTCCTGTGTCCACCCGGGCAGCCCAACCGTGGGCAGCCGACGGGCAGGCCTGTCGTGAATGGGACTCCATCCTGCCCTTTTCGGCCGTAAACCGGCTGTAAGGCGGGGGAGCGCCCGTGCGCGGGCCGGCCGGGGGCCCGGCCGGGATCGGGGACGGGCGGTGGGGAATGCGAAGTTTTCTTCCGAGGTTGAGGTTTCCCGAGAAGGGAGCGGGGGGAGGACGGCTTTACACCCCGCGATCACGCTCTGCATGTGACGCACCACCATGTGGTCGGTCGCTCACGTTTCCACCGAGCGGGCGTGGGTGTCCGGCACCGTGGCCGCCCGGCCGGGGCAGCGCCGGGCACCCAGTGAAGACGTGATCGTCCCTTCCCAAGGGCACACCCCCGTGCCATCGACCCACGACCCAGGACGAGGGGGCGCAGCATGGACGCTTTCACCACAGGACTTCTGCAGCGCATACGGGCAGCCGAATCCGACCTGACAAGGGCCCGCCAGACCGGCGACGACTTCCTGGCGGAGGTCGAGATGTCGGAGCTCGACGACCTGCACCGCCTTGCCGCCGAGCACGGTGTGGAAGTCGGCGCGACACCCGTCTGAGCGACTCGCACGCAGCGGGCCCCGGCAGATCCGGACCGGGGCCCGCTTCGTGTGCCCCCACGGACGCGACGCGGTGCCGCGTAGAGGGCACGGTCAGTCGTGCCAGGCTCCCAGCTCGTCCAGCCTTGCCTGGAACGGCTCGAACAGGCCCGGCGGGGCCGCGACGGCCAGGGCCGGGGAGAGCGGCTCTCCCGGGCGGCCGCCGGTCACGGCGCCCGCCTCCCGGGCGATCAGGTCCCCCGCCGCGTAGTCCCAGGGGTTCAGGCCGCGCTCGTAGTAGGCGTCCAGGCGCCCGGCCGCCACGTCGCAGAGGTCGATCGCCGCGGAGCCGCCCCGGCGGATGTCCCGCACCTCGGGGATCAGCCGACGGACCACCTCGGCCTGCGCGGCCTTGCGCTCGGCGAGATAGCCGAACCCGGTGCCCACCAGGGCCAGCCCCAGCTCCGTCGCGGGCCGCACCCGCGCCGGTCGGTCTCCGAGGAACGCGCCCTCACCGAGGACCGCGCGGAAGGTCTCCCCACGCAGGGGGACGTGGACCACCCCGACGAGCGTCCGGCCGTTCAGTCGGGCCGCGATGGAGACCGACCAGCCGGGAAGCCCGTACAGGTAGTTCACGGTGCCGTCGATCGGGTCGATCACCCACTCGACGCCGCTGGTGCCCTCGACGCTCGCGCCCTCCTCGCCGAGCAGCCCGTCCTCCGGCCGTCGGTCCGAGAGCAGGCCGGTGATCAGCTTCTCGGCGGCGATGTCCATCTCGGTGACGACGTCGATGGCGCTGGTCTTGGTGGCGGCCACCCCGAGGTCGTCGGGGCGCCCGTCTCGCAGGAAGTCGCCCGCACGGGTGGCGGCCTCCAGCGCGAGGTCCAGCAGTTCTTCCTTCAGCCGGTCGGACGGCTCGTCCTGCTCGGTCATGGTGCTCCTCACGTGTACGGGCTGTCGGCGCCCGCGGCGGCGGGCTTGGGGGCGCGGGCCGGGCAGCAGCCCACGGGGCACAGGTCGTGGCTCGGTCCGAGGGCGCCGAGGGCGCAGGGCCTCACCCGCTGCCCGCGCTCGGCCGCGGCGCGCTCGACGACCAGGTCGCGGACGGCCGCGGCGAACCGCGGGTCGGCGCCCACGGTGGCCGAGCGGCGCACCGGCAGGCCCAGCTCCCGCGCCTTGGCCAGGGCCTCGGTGTCGAGGTCGTAGAGCACCTCCATGTGGTCCGAGACGAACCCGATCGGTGCCATCACGACGGCCGGCGCGCCCGCCCGGTGCAGCTCCTCCAGGTGGTCGCAGATGTCCGGCTCCAGCCAGGGGATGTGCGGGGCGCCGGAGCGGGACTGGTAGACGAGGCGCCAGGGGTGCTCGGTGCCGGTCCGCTCGCGCACGGCGTCGGCGATCAGCCCGGCCACCTCCAGGTGCTGACGCACGTACGCGCCACCGTCCCCGTGGCCTTCGGCCGGGCCCGAGGTGTCCGCCGCCGAGGTGGGGATGGAGTGGGTGGTGAAGGCGATGTGCGCGCCCGCCCGGACCTCCTCGGGGAGGTCGGCCAGGGCGTCCAGGACGCCCTGCGTCATCGGCTCCACGAAGCCGGGGTGGTTGAAGTAGTGCCGCAGCTTGTCGATCCGCGGCGACTCCAGGCCCTCGGCCTCCAGGGTCGCGAGGGCCCCGGCGAGGTCCTCGCGGTACTGGCGGCAGCCCGAGTAGGAGGCGTACGCGCTGGTGGCGAGGACCAGGACGCGGCGGTGGCCGTCCGCGACCATCTCGCGCAGGGTGTCGGTCACATAGGGTGCCCAGTTGCGGTTGCCCCAGTAGACGGGCAGGTCGAGGCCGTGGCCGGCGAAGTCCTCGCGCAGGGCGTCCAGGAGGGCGCGGTTCTGGGCGTTGATGGGGCTGACACCGCCGAACAGGAAGTAGTGCTGCCCCACCTCCTTCAGGCGCTCCTTGGGGATACCGCGGCCCCGCGTCACGTTCTCCAGGAACGGGACCACGTCGTCCGGGCCCTCGGGGCCCCCGAACGAGAGGAGCAGCAGGGCGTCGTACGGCCTGGCGTCGAGCGCGTTGTGTGCATGGTCCGGCATGTCTACGATCCTGCCACCCACCTTCGGCATCCCCGCCGCCACCCGCCCTCCGGCCACCGGGAACCGTGTTTCGGACGGTCCTCGGTCCGACACCGGCACACCCCCCAGGCATGGGTTAGGGTTGCCTAATTCGTAAGGCGCGTGCGGTGATGTGACGCCTTACCGGACCCATCGGAGATCCCGTGCCCAGCCGCTACCGCGCCCTCTTCGCCGCCCCCGGCTCCAAGGGTTTCTCCGTCGCCGGCTTCGTCGGCCGGATGCCGCTGTCGATGACGGGCGTCGGCGTGGTGACGATGATCTCCCAGCTCACCGGACGCTACGGGCTCGCCGGTGCGCTCAGCGCCACCATCGCGCTGTCCGCCGCCGTGGTCGGACCGCAGATCTCCCGCATGGTGGACCGGCACGGGCAGCGGCGGGTGCTGCGCCCGGCGACGCTCGTCGCGCTGACGGCCGCCGCGGGACTCCTGCTGACCGCGCGCCTGTCCCTGCCGGACTGGCTGCTGTTCGTGTGCGCCGCGGGCATCGGCGCGGTGCCGAGCGTCGGGGCGATGGTCAGGGCCCGGTGGGCGGCGCTGTACGGGGGCACCCCGCATCTGCACATCGCCTACTCCTTCGAGTCGGTGGTGGACGAGGTCTGCTTCATCCTCGGGCCGATCATCTCCATCGGGCTGTCCACCGCCTGGTTCCCCGAGGCCGGCCCCCTTCTCGCGATGTGCTTCCTGGCCGTCGGCGTCTTCTGGCTGACGGCCCAGCGGGCCACCGAGCCCGACCCGCATCCGCGCGAGGCGGAGGGCAGCGGCAGCGCCCTGCGCTCCCCCGGACTCCAGGTCCTGGTCGCCACGTTCGCGGCGACCGGCATGATCTTCGGCGCCATCGACGTGGTCACCGTCGCCTTCGCCGACGAGCAGGGCCACAAGGCCGCCGCGAGCGTCGTCCTGGCCCTCTACGCGGCCGGCTCGTGCGCCTCGGGCGCCGTGTTCGGGCTGATGCGCTTCACGGGGGCGGCCGAACGCAGGTGGTTGCTGGGCGTGTGCGCGATGGCCGTGAGTATGATCCCCCTCCTACTGGTCGGAGACTTGCCGTTTCTGGCCGTGGCGCTGTTCGTTGCGGGCCTCACCATCGCACCCACGATGATCACGACGATGGCCCTCATCGAGCGGCACGTACCACGCGCGCACCTGACCGAGGGGATGACCTGGGTGTCCACCGGGCTCGCGGTCGGGGTCGCGATCGGCTCGTCCGCGGCCGGCTGGGTGATCGACGCCGCCGGTGCGAGGGCCGGGTACGGGGTTCCGGTGGTGTCCGGGGCCGTCGCGGTCGCGGTGGGTCTCCTCGGGTATCGCCGGCTGAGCAGGCCGGTTCCGCGGCGGGGAGGGCCTCATGAGCACCACAGCGAGCGGGAAGAACGGCACGTGGCGTAACTGGGCGGCCAACGTCACCGCCCGGCCGGTACGGGAGGTCGCCCCGGCCTCGGTCGAGGAACTCGCCGCCGCCGTGCGCACGGCGGCGGAGGACGGCCTGCCGGTGAAGGCCGTCGGCACGGGCCACTCCTTCACGGCGACCGCCGCGACCGACGGCGTGCTGATCCGTCCTCACCTGATGACGGGCATACGTGGCATCGACCGGGCGGCCGGCACGGTGACCGTCGAGGCGGGCACTCCGCTCAAGAGACTCAACGCGGCGCTGGCGCGCGAGGGGCTGTCGCTCACCAACATGGGCGACATCATGGAGCAGACCGTCTCCGGCGCCACCAGCACCGGCACGCACGGCACCGGACGCGACTCGGCCTCGCTCGCCGCCCAGATCACCGCGCTCGAACTGGTGACGGCGGACGGTTCGGTGCTGACGTGCTCCGCGCGGGAGCACCCGGATGTCTTCGCCGCCGCGCGCGTCGGCATCGGCGCCCTGGGCATCATCACCGCGATCACCTTCGCGGTCGAGCCGCTCTTCCTGCTGACGGCCCGTGAGGAGCCGATGCCCCTGGACCGGGTCCTGTCGGACTTCGACGAACTGTGGGCCGAGAACGAGCACTTCGAGTTCTACTGGTTCCCGCACACCGGCAACACGAACACCAAGCGCAACAACCGCAGCGCGGGTCCCGAACGGCCGCTCGGGCGGTTGAACGGCTGGTTCGAGGACGAGTTCCTCTCCAACGGCGTGTTCCAGGCGGTCAACTGGGTCGGCCGCGCCGCGCCCGCCACCATCCCGCCCATCGCACGGGTCGCCAGCCGCGCGCTGTCGGCCCGCACCTACACGGACATCCCCTACAAGGTGTTCACCTCGCCGCGCCGGGTGCGGTTCGTGGAGATGGAGTACGCCGTCCCGCGCGCGGCCCTGGTGGAGACCCTGCGCGACATCAGATCCATGGTCGAGCGGTCGCCCCTCAGGGTGAGTTTCCCCGTCGAGGTGCGCACCGCCCCCGCGGACGACATCGTCCTCTCCACGGCGTCCGGCCGCGACAGCGCCTACGTCGCTGTACACATGTTCCGCGGTACGCCCTACCAGGCGTACTTCAGCGCCGCCGAGCGCATCTTCACGGCCCATGAGGGACGTCCGCACTGGGGCAAGGTCCACACCCGGGACGCGGAGTACCTCGCCGGCGCCTACCCGCGCTTCGGCGAGTTCACGGCACTACGGGACCGCCTCGACCCCGACCGGCGCTTCGGGAACGACTATCTGCGCCGGGTCCTGGGCGCCTGACGGGTGCCGAGGGCTCCGGTCGCCCGCGTATCCGTACCCCTGTCCGTCGTCCGACCGCATGAGATCAAGGACGCATGTACGAAGGGATTAGTTCTGTTTCTACCGATTAAGTGAGATCTGTGGCGTTTGATAGCCGCGAAAACGGCGCATCGGGCGGCCAAGTCGCACCTCTTGCCAGAAGTTGGACGGCGTGCCGATCCACGCGGGTGGCCCGAATGGAGTACTGTTGCCACCCCTGGACCCGGTCTCCCGCCAGGGTGTCCGGAGCTTGCCGGAGCGCCGGGAGGGGGCTTGTTGCACAAGGTGACGAGGTTCGTCACTGAGCGTTGCGAATAGGTAACCGTGCCATAACGGCGGCCCAGGGCGCGTGCCCGACACGCCGGGCACCTCGGCAAGGTTGTGGCAGGCTGCACCCGGGCAGGCCACACTCGACGACTAGCGGAAGCAGCGACGCACGTGACGTCGGCAGGCACCACCCGGGAGGTCCCCATGCCCGAACTGCGTGTCGTGGCCGTCTCCAATGACGGCACACGGCTGGTGCTCAAAGCTGCGGACAGCACGGAGTACACGCTTCCCATCGACGAGCGGCTGCGCGCCGCCGTCCGCGGTGACCGCCCCCGGCTCGGCCAGATCGAGATCGAGGTGGAGAGCCATCTCCGCCCCCGGGACATCCAGGCGCGTATACGTGCCGGTGCGTCGGCCGAGGAGGTGGCGCAGCTCGCCGGGATCCCCGTGGACCGCGTCCGCCGTTTCGAGGGGCCGGTGCTGGCCGAGCGCGCCTTCATGGCCGAGCGGGCCCGCAAGACACCCGTGCGCCGTCCCGGTGAGAACGCCGGCCCCCAGCTGGGCGAGGCCGTGCAGGAACGGCTGCTGCTGCGCGGCGCCGACAAGGACACCGTCCAGTGGGACTCCTGGCGCCGCGACGACGGCACCTGGGAAGTGCTGCTGGTCTACCTCGTCGCGGGCGAACCGCACTCGGCGAGCTGGACGTACGACCCGCCCCGGCGGCTGGTCCAGGCGGTCGACGCCGAGGCCCGTTCGCTGATCGGCGAGTCCGACGACCTCGCCGCACCCGAGCCGAGCTACCCCTTCGTGCCGCGGATCGCCCGGCTGCCGCGCGAGGGCCGGATGGACCGCGCCCTCGACCGCCAGATGGAGCGCCCCGCCCTGCCCGCGCAGTCCTCGGAGCCCGCCGAGGAGATCTCCGCCGAGCGCGACTCGCTCACCAGCCTCCTGGAGGCGGTGCCGAGCTTCCGCGGCGACCTGGTGGTGCCCGAGCGGCCCGTGGAACCGCAGGAGGAGACCGAGGAGGAGCCCGAGGTCGAGGAGCCGCCCGCGACGGCCGCCTCGGCCGGATCCGCGTACGCGGACGTACTCATGCCGCGCACGGTCGCCAGCCACCGCGACCGGCTGGTCGGGGCGACGGACCGGCAGGCCGAGGCGGACGGGGTCCGCCCGGGCCGCCGGGCGGCGGTCCCGAGCTGGGACGAGATCGTCTTCGGGACGCGACGCAAGAAGCAGGAGTAGCGGGCCCGGCACAACCACGCCGGCCCCACACCCCTCACCCCGAGCGGACCCGCACGCCCCAAAGGGGCGCGGGGAACTGCGCGACCGGCCACGACGGCGCCGCAGACGAACGACGGGCGCGGTGAACCGCGGTGCGGCGCCGCGCCCGTGCGGGCGTTCGGAAAGGGCCTCAGCCCCTCACTACCCTCACTGCGGGTCCGGCCCCACCGCCACAGGGCGGCCGCCGTCCGCCGACCACTGCGACCACGAACCGGCGTACAGCGCGGCCGGGATGCCGGCGATCGCGAGCGCCAGCACCTCGTGCGCCGCCGACACGCCCGACCCGCAGTAGACACCGACCTCGGTGCCCTCCGTCGCGCCCAACGCCTTGAAGCGGTCGGCGAGTTCGGCGGCGGACCGGAACAGACCGCTCTCGGCCGTGTTCTGCGCCGTCGGGGCCGACACCGCGCCCGGGATGTGACCGCCCACCGGATCGATGGGCTCGACCTCGCCCCGGTAGCGCTCACCGGCACGCGCATCCAGGAGCAGTCCGGTCCTGGCGAGTTCCGCCGCGCCGTCCGCGTCAAGCAGCGGCAGCCCGCCCGTGACCGGCCGGAAGTCACCGGGGGCCGGCTCCTCGGCGCCCGTGGCCGAGGGCCCGTCCCAGGCGGCGTATCCGCCGTCGAGGACGCGCACGTCCGGGTGACCCGCCCAGCGCAGCATCCACCACGCGCGGGCGGCGGCCCAGCCCTGCCCGCCGTCGTACACGACCACCGGCCGGTCCGCGCGGACCCCGGCGGCCCGCATGGCCGTGCCGAAGCGCTCCGGGTCGGGCAGCGGATGACGGCCGCCGGCGCCCGGCGGATCCGCGAGGTCGGCGTCGAGGTCCACGAAGACGGCGCCCGGGATGTGCCCGGCGGCGTGGGCCGCCCGGCCGTCGAAGGGAGGGGCGCCGTCGGCGGTCGCCAGGGACAGCTGCCAGCGCACGTCGAGGAGCACCGGCGGCCGCGGTCCCGTCAGGTCGCTCGCGAGTTCGGATGCGGAGATGATGGCCTTCATGGCCCCCATCCTCGCGCACGGGGTGGCCGAGTCGCCCGGGTACGGCTACTCTGCTCCGCCTGACGGGTTGGATCACCCGGTGTACAGGGCCGGGTACATGCTGTGCAGCAGATGGACGGCGCAGGGCAATCTCCTCGAAACGGATGGTCCACCCGGCAACGGGCATCCTCTGCTCGTGGGGCGCCGTGGGACGAGGGCCGAGGAGAGAGTTGACCATGACCGAGACACGGGGGTCGGCGGGCCTGAGCGGCACGACGCGGCGGCACGCGCCCGGCACTCCGTGCTGGGTGAGTCTGATGGTGCACGCGATGACCCCGACCCAGGACTTCTACCGGGCGCTGTTCGGCTGGGAGTTCCAGCCGGGCCCCCAGCCCCTGGGGCCCTATGTGCGGGCCCTGTTGGACGGCTACGAGGTGGCGGGCATCGGACGGCTGCCGCCGGACCGCCATCTGCCGATCGCCTGGACCCCGTACATCGGCTCGGACGACGTCGACGCGACGGCCGAGCAGGTGCGCAGTTGCGGCGGCACGGTCGGCGTCGGCCCCCTGGACGCGGCCGAGGCGGGGCGGCTGGCCATCGCCTGCGACCCTGCGGGCGCGGTGTTCGGCATCTGGCAGGCCGCCAGGCACCTGGGCACGGGCCTGACGGGCGTCTGCGGCACCCCGGTCTGGAACGAGCTGCTCACCTATGACACGGCGGGTGTCGCGCAGTTCTACCGGACCGTCTTCGGCTACACGCAGGAGGCCGTGGTCTCCCCCGACTTCGACTACGTGACCCTCCATGTGGAGGGCCGCCCGGTCGCGGGCATCCACGGCGTCGGGCACACGCTGCCGCGGGACCGGGGTGCGCACTGGATGACGTACTTCCAGGTCTCGGACGCCGACCGGACCGCCGAGCGGGCCGCCGAACTGGGCGGTCACGTCGTCCGCGCCCAGTGCACGACAGCACTGGGCCGCATGATCACGGTGGCGGACCCGGAGGGCGCGACGTTCTCGGTGGTCAGCCCCCTCGGCTGACCGCCTGCCCCGCCGCCGCGCTCGACGGCTTCCCCGGCCGGGCCGTCAGCCCGGGGTGACGGGCAGCACGTCGGGCGACAGTGCCGCCGCGCGGGCGCCGGCCGCCGTCATGCGGCGCCGGTGGTGGCGCCGGCACAGGACCTCGTAGCCGATCTCGTCCGCGGACTGGTTGACGTCCCCGATGACCACCTGGGCGCCCTCGACCACCATCTGCCCGCCGACCGTACGGGCGTTGTGCGTGGCGCGGGCGCCGCACCAGCACAGGGCCTCCACCTGGAGGACCTCGACCCGGTCGGCGAGCTCGACCAGGCGCTGGGACCCGGGGAAGAGCTTGCTGCGGAAGTCGGTCGTGATGCCGAAGGCGTACACGTCCAGGCCGAGGTCGTCGACCGTACGGGCCAGCTGGTCGATCTGCTCGGGTGCCAGGAACTGCGCCTCGTCGGCGATCACGTAGTCCGCGCGTCCGCCCCGCGAGAGGTGGTCCACGACGTACGCGTACAGGTCCTGCCCGTCCGCCACCTCCACCGCGTCCGTGACCAGGCCGAGCCGCGAGGAGAGCTTGCCCTCGCCGGCACGGTCGTCACGCGTGAAGATCATGCCCTGGAGTCCGCGCGCCGAGCGGTTGTGCTCGATCTGGAGAGCCAGCGTCGACTTCCCGCAGTCCATCGTTCCGGAGAAGAACACCAGCTCGGGCATGGGGGGTCGGGAACCTTTCGAGGTCAGGGGGCGGACGGCCCCGGGGGCCGTACGGCGGTCGGATGCGGGACGTGGGGGGCGAACGGGGGGTGAGCGACGGGTCAGGTGCGGACTTCCAGCAGCGGGACCAGCTGTTCCGCCGGCGTCATCGACCCGTGGTTGCCGACCATCGCCGACTCCCTCGGCTCCCGGTCGGAGGCGATGATGAGCACGTCGTCGCGAGCCGCCGCCAGCACGTCGCCGAGGCGTCCGCGGACCCGCTCGTCGACGTGCGGTCCGAACCAGCCCGCCTCGATCGCCTCGTCCCGCGAGGCCACCCAGAACTGCTCGCCGAGCACCTCGCGCCAGCACGCCAGCACGTCACCGGCGGCGCCGGGGACCGCGTACACATGGCGGGCGCGGCCCTCGCCGCCGAAGAGGGCGACCCCCGCGCGCAGCTCCCAGTCCGCGTCGAAGTCGATGCGGTGCTCTTCGTCGAACGGGATGTCGAGCATGCCGTGGTCGGCGGTGATGTACAGGGCCGTGCGCGGCGGGAGCTGCTCGGCCAGCCGCTGGGCGAGCCGGTCGACGCACATCAGCTGGCCGCGCCAGGCGTCCGAGTCGACGCCGTAGCGGTGGCCGGAGCCGTCGAGCTCGGAGTAGTACGTGTAGACCAAGGACCGGTCCCCCGCGGCCAGTCGCTCGGCCGCGAGGTCCATGCGGTCCTCGCCGGTCAGCCGGCCGAGGAAGGTTCCGCCGCTGAGCGCGACCTTGGTCAGCGGGGTGTTCTCGAAGGTCGGGGAGGACACCTGGGCCGTGTGCACCCCCGCCGCGTGGGCGAGCTGGAAGACGGTCGGGTACGGCTGCCAGGCGTGCGGGTCGGTCCAGGGATGCCAGCGCAGCTGGTTCATCAGCTCCCCGGTCGCGGGGTCGCGCACGGTGTAGCCGGGCAGGCCGTGCGCGCCGGGCGGCAGGCCGGTGCCGACGGAGGCGAGGGACGTGGCGGTGGTCGCGGGGTAGCCGGCGGTGATCGGGCGGCCGGTGCCGCCGCGGGAGGACGCCAGGAGCGAGGTCAGGAACGGGGCGTCGTCGGGATGGGCCCGCAACTGCTCCCAGCCGAGGCCGTCGACCAGGAACACACAGGCGCGGTCGGCGGGGGCGAGCTCCGGTATGGCGGCCGACAGACCGGACACGCCCATGCCCGCGGCGAGCGTGGGCAGGAGGTCGGCGAGGGAGCCGGTTCCGTACTCGGGCAGGGGCGCGGAGGCGACGGCGAGCGGCTCCGGGTGGTCGTCCCAGGTGGTCAGGGCCATCAGCGGGCGAGATCCGCGGTCGCCTCGGACAGGGACTGCGCGAAGACGAGCGCCTGGCGGACCGTCTCCGGTCCGTCCCCGGCCTCGCTGACCCGCAGGCTGAGGTCGTCGGCGGTGGAACTGCCGGTGTAGCCGTGGTCGGCCTCGCAGTTGGGGTCGCCGCAGGCGGCGGGCTCCAGGTCGATCCGGGAGACGGCGCCCCAGCCGATGGTGAGGACGACCTCGCGGGGCAGCGTGCCCGGCGCGTAGGACTCCGGGTTGGCGACGACGCGGCTGACGACGACCGAGGAGATCCGGCCGAGCTTCACGGACTCCGTGGAGGTCGTCGCGTACGGCGTCGGGGAGGTGTCGTCCGAGGCCTGCTCGTCGGTGTGGCTGACGATGAAGCGGGTGCCGGTGAGCACGAGCACGGTCACATGGCGGCGCACTTCGTTGGCGTCGAACGTGGTCTCCTGGTGGACCAGGTACGACCGGATGGGCTCGCCGCCCACCGCGGCGTCCACGGCCTCGGCCACGAGAGCCGGGTAGTAGCCGCTGCGCTCGATCGCCGAGCGCAGCCCCTGGGTCGTCGTACTGGTCTTGGCCATGACGTCCATCCTAATCCCCGGACAAGGCGGGTCCGGGCCAGTGAGCGGCATCAACGGCACTGTCCCGTGCCCGGATGCCGTGCGCAAGGACGGGGCGCGAGGAGGAGGCGCTCGGACGTGCTCGGCCAGGGGCCGTGCGCGGGGGCGCGCGGGCGACGCGGAACGCTGGGGGTTCCCCCGCCCAGTACCCGGGACGCAGTACACGGGACTCAGTACACGGGAAGCGTCCTCGGCCCCAGGTCGTCGCGGGCCGGGGGCGGCGCCAGGCGCACGGTGGCCCCGAGGACGCTCAGGCCGCGCGGGGCGACGACGACGGGTTCCAGGGTGACGGCGACGACCTCGGGGTGGTCGTGGACCAGGTGGGACACCCGGAGCATCAGCTCTTCGAGGGCGGGGGTGTCCACGGGGGCGGAGCCGCGCCAGCCGAACAGGAGGGGTGCCGTGCGGATGGACCTGACCAGGGAGGCGGCATCACGGTCGGTGACCGGGATCAGGCGGTGTGCGGTGTCGCCGAGGAGCTGTGTGGCCGGTTCGGCGAGCCCGAAGGACAGGACGGGGCCGGCCGCCGGGTCGGTGACGGCGCGGACGACGGTGTCGACGCCGCGCGGCGCCATGGCCTGGACCACCGGCCACAGATCCTCCGGCGGCCCGAAGAGTGCGGTCAACTCGCCGTAGGAGCGCCGCAGTTGCTCCTCGTCGGCCAGGTCCAGATGCACTCCGCCCAGGTCGGCTCGATGCCGCAGATGGGGCGCGGTGGCCTTGAGGGCCACCGGGTAGCCGATCGCGCGGGCGGCCTCGGCGGCCGCTTCGGGCGTGGGAGCGGGCAGTGACCTGTGCACATCGATGCCGTAGCGGGTGAGCAGGTCGCAGGTCTGGTTCCCGCCCAGGGTCAGGCCCTGTCCGCGCGCCAGCAGTTTGTCGATCAGTTCGGCGGCGCCCCGCTCGTCGATGTCGTCGTACTCGGGCACCTTGCCGGGCTCGGCGGCCTCCCGCTTCCACTGGGCGTACTTGACGGCTTCGGCGAGCGCCCGGACACCGCGCTCCGCGGCGGGGTAGGCGGGGATCAGGCGGGCCTGCGCGGGGGCTGGGGCGGAGGCGGGCGCCCGGTCCGAGGCGGGTGTCCCGGCGGCGGAGGACCGCGCCGCGAGGGGTGGCGGAACAGGCGGTTGCTGCCCCGGGCGCGGGAGATCGCCCCCCTGGGGCTGGGGCTGGGGCTGCGGGGGCGTCGGTGAGGTGCTGGCCGCCGCCGACAGCGCTTCGGCGAGCCCGCCGAGTTCCACGTGCACCACGAGCACCGTCTTTGCGGGTGCCGAGGCGGCCGCGGACCTCAGCGCCTCGGCGAGCGTGGCGTCGTCGGGAGAGGACTCGCCGAGCGCCGGGATCGCCGTCACCACGACGGCGTCGCACGACGCGTCGGCGAGCGCCGCCGTCAACGCGCGGTGGAAGTCGTCCGCGGTCGCCGCCGTCGTCAGGTCGAGCGGCGGCTGCGGGCGCAGCCCCTCGGCCAGGCAGGCGTCGTAGGTCAGCAGGCCGAGCGACTCGGAGTTGCCGAGGATCGCCACCCGCGGCCCGGCGGGCAGCGGCTGCCGGGCCAGGAGCAGTCCCGCGTCCACCAGTTCCGTGATCGTGTCCACGCGGATCACACCGGCCTGCCGCAGCAGCGCGGACACCGTGGCGTGCGGCAGGCGCGTCGCGCGGACGGCGTGGCCCTGCGGGGTGCCTCCGTGGCGCGCGCCCTGCACCACGACCAGCGGCTTGGCCGCGGCCGTGCGCCGGGCGAGCCGGTTGAACTTGCGCGGGTTGCCGATGGTCTCCAGGTACATGAGGACGACGTCGGTGTCGGGGTCGTCGTACCAGTACTGCAGCACGTCGTTGCC
Organism: Streptomyces sp. NPDC048664; assembly: GCF_040650555.1. NCBI lineage: Bacteria > Bacillati > Actinomycetota > Actinomycetes > Kitasatosporales > Streptomycetaceae > Streptomyces > Streptomyces sp. NPDC048664. The sequence goes on from NZ_JBEZHK010000012.1 coordinate 85,673, forward strand.
CGAGACGTCCGCCCGGTTGCCGGAGGAGACGAAGGTCGACACCCCGGTGGTCCCGGTGACGCCTCCGCCGCGCCGGTGCAGCCGCGACAGCAGCGCGATGCCGATGGCGCCGGACTGCGCGAACAGCCCTATCCGGCCGGGGCGCGGCATCTCGGGCGCGAGAGAGGCGTTGAGGCGCACCGCCGGCGAGGTGTTGATGATCCCGAAGGCGTTCGGTCCGATGATCCGCATGCCGTACGACCGCGCCTGGCGGACCAGCTCCCGCTGCCGCTCCCGGCCGCCCGGACCGCTCTCCGCGTAGCCCGCGGCGATGACGACCAGCCCCTGCACCCCGTGCTCACCGCACTCGGCGACGACCTCGGGCACCCGCTCGGCGGGCACGGCCACGACGGCGAGGTCGACCGGCCCGGCGACCTCGCGGATCGAGCGGTGGGCGGGCACCCCGTCGAGTTCCTCCAGGTCCTCGGGGAACGCGCTGTTGACCGCGTGGAGCCGGCCAGTGTACCCGGCCTCCCGCAGATTACCGAGGATGCCCCGGCCCACTCCGCCGGGCGTACGGCCCGCGCCGATGACGGCGACCGAGCCGGGGGCCAGCAGGCGCTGCACGGACCGCGCCTCGGCGCGCTGCTCCCGGGCGCGCTGCACGGCCAGGGAGCGGTCGGTGGGCTCCAGGTCGAACTCCAGGCGGACGACGCCGTCCTCGAAGCTGCGCTTCTGCTGGTACCCGGCGTCCGTGAACACCTTGATCATCTTGCTGTTGGCGGGCAGGACCTCCGCGGCGAAGCGGCGGATGCCGCGTTCCCTGGCCACCGCCGCGATGTGTTCGAGGAGGGCCGAGGCGACCCCGCGCCCCTGGTGCGCGTCCTGCACGAGGAAGGCGACCTCCGCCTCGTCGGCGGGCGCGGACGCGGGCATCCCGTTCGCCCCGATGCGGTCGTAGCGCACGGTGGCGATGAACTCTCCGCCCACGGTGACCGCGAGTCCCACCCGGTCCACGAAGTCGTGGTGCGTGAAGCGGCGGACGTCCTTGGCGGACAGCCGCGGATACGGGGCGAAGAAGCGGTAGTACTTCGACTCGTCCGAGACCTGCTCGTAGAAGCTGACGAGGCGCTCGGCGTCATCCACGGTGATGGGCCGGATGCGCGCGGTGCCGCCGTCGCGCAGCACCACGTCCGCCTCCCAGTGAGCGGGGTACTCGTGCCGGTCCGGGGCCGTCTGCATGGGCTCCACAGTAAGGCTCGGTCGCGTCAGGTGGTGGCGCGAGGCAGGCTGGGAGGGCCGGACCGGGCGCGCCCGCCGCCCCTTTATGAGCGCGCCGCACCTGTGGAACACTGGTCTAGACAACCCTGTACACCTGAAGGGCAGCATCACATGGCTGAGCGCCGCGTCAACGTCGGCTGGGCCGAGGGCCTCCACGCCCGCCCCGCCTCCATCTTCGTCCGGGCGGCCACGGCCTCCGGCGTTCCCGTGACCATCGCCAAGGCGGACGGCGCCCCCGTGAACGCCGCGTCCATGCTCGCGGTCCTCAGCCTGGGCGCACAGGGCGGCGAGGAGATCGTCCTGGCGTCGGAGGCGGAGGGCGCGGACGCCGCCCTGGACCGGCTCGCCAAGCTGGTGGCCGAGGGCCTGGAAGAGCTTCCCGAGACCGTCTGAGCCGTCGGCCACCCCTCGGGGAAACACCGCGCGACCGAGCCGCGTCGCCCTTCGGGGCGGGCGCGGCTTTGTCATGCGATTTCCCTGCAGGAAGAAATCAGGACGTCCGAAACGGTCGCGTGAAACGGCTGTCCGAAACGGCCGACCATGCCGCGCGGAACAGACCGACGAAAGACACCCGGAGAATATCTCTTTTGTACGGCCCTCTTGTTAATTCCGGAGAGCGTTCGTGTTTACGGGATGTTGCGAAGCCCTCACGTCGTCGACGGAAGCGGGGCGGAGGCGGTGCGCGCCGGCCGTGCGCACGGCGTGCCGGGCCGTGATCGCCCGCGCGCGCTCCGCGTCCCGCCGGGTCACGGCGTCCACGATGGCGCCGTACTCGACCCAGGCCTCCGCGAGACCGACGCGGGGTGCCTCGATCGCGTACATCCAAGCGATCTTGTGGCGCAGCTGAGCGAGCGCGGAGGTCAGGGCGGGGCTCCCACCGGCTTGGGCGAGCGTCTCGTGGAACCAGGTGTCGAGCGCGCCCAGATCCTCGCCGCCGCCCTTCCTGACCCGCTCCTGGCCCAGCCCCACCAGGCCGCGCAGCACCTTGAGATGGGCCTGGGACCGGCGCTGCGCCGCGCGTGCGGCGGCCAGCGGCTCCAGGAGCGTCCGCATCTCCAGGAGGTCGGCGCCCTCCTGCTCGGTGGGCTCGGCCACGCACGCGCCCGCGTGTCTGCGGGTGACCACGAAGCCCTCGGCCTCCAGGGTGCGCAGCGCCTCGCGCACGGGGACGCGGGAGACGCCGTAGCGGCGCGCGAGGAGTTCCTCGGTGAGCCGGCCGCCACGCGCGTGGACGCCCGAGACGATGTCGTCACGGATCGCCGTGCATACCGCGTGCGCCGGAATGCGCATGTCCGACCTCCGCCTCGAATTCCCGCCGAACGCCACCGGCCGGTGTCTTCGACCGACTCTATGGCAACGGGACGGAATTTCCGACGGCGGGCCGGAATCGTGGATATTTTTTGGACAGACGGCTGTTCGAAACGCCGACGGCCCCGGATCGGATCCGGGGCCGTCGTATTGCTCAGCTGTTCGGTCGCTCAGGTTTTCAGACGTTCACGCCGTGCGACCGGAGGTAGGCGACCGGGTCGATGTCCGAGCCGTAGTCCGGGGAGGTGCGGGCCTCGAAGTGCAGATGAGGCCCGGTGGCGTTGCCGGTGGCCCCGGAGAGCGCTATCTGGCGGCCCGGGGTGACCCGCTCCCCCACCGAGACGCCGATGGACGACAGGTGGCCGTACTGGGTGTAGGAGCCGTCGTTCATCTTGATGACGACCTGGTTGCCGTACGCACCGCCCCACCCCGTGTCGACGACCGTACCGGCGCCCACCGCGTGCACGGGCGTACCGGTGGCGGCGTGGAAGTCGATACCGGTGTGGCTGCCGGAGGACCACAGGGACCCACCGCTCTTGTAGCCGGTGGAGACGTAGGAGCCGAAGACCGGCGCCACGAACGTGTTCAGGCGGCGGCGCTCGGCCGCGCGGGCGGCGCGCTCCTTGGCCTCGCGCTCCTTCGCCGCCTTCTCGGCGGCCCGCTTGCGCGCGGCCTCCTCGGCCTGCTTCCGTTCGGCCGCCTGCTTCTGGGCGGTGGCCTGGGCGTCGATCTGCTCGGCGACCGAGTCCCCGAGCGTGACGGCCTGCATCAGTCCGGTCTGCTCGACGGGATGGCCGGCGGCGAGCGCCGGCGCGGCCAGCGCGCCGACGACGCCGGTGGTGGTCAGGGCCGCGACGCCCACGGCGTTCGCGGTCGTACGCTTCATGCGGCTGGGACGACGGTGCTTCCCGGTGGCGCGAGTGAACGCCATGAAGTGGCTGGTCCTTTCCTTCCCTCTCGCCTACCGGGTTAGCTGACGGGTTCGGAGCAGGAAGGTCTCCTACGGGCTGACGCCCGATTCACCCCAGGGACGTGGGCGCCTGCGGTGACGAAGGCGCGGGATGGGTCCCCGGCTCCCCTGGCTCGCGCCGTACGGGGACTCGGCGATGGCTGTCCGGTGCCGCGGGCGCGGCGCACTGCCTGACGAACAGCCCGGTCGACGCTAGAAGGACCCTCTTACCAACGCCAAACCGACAGCCGTGTTTGTAGCGCATCCCACAGGGCGGAGCGTCAACCTTGCGGCAATACGGACATAAGGGAGGCCGGGGCCTGGTGGCGGAACGACCACCAGGCCCCGGCCGGACGCCGTGCGCGACCCTCACCCGGCCGGGGCGGCGCCCGACCGGCCGGGACGCCGCCCTACTCCGCGGTCACGACCTTCACCTCGCCGATCCCGAGCGCCCTGACCGGCTCCTCGATCTGCGCGGCGTCGCCGACCAGGATCGTCACCAGGCGGTCCATCGGGAACGCGTTCACGACGGCCGCGGTGGCCTCCACCGTGCCCGTGGCCGCGAGCGCCTGGTAGAGCCTTGCCTGGAAGTCGTCCGGCAGGTGCTGCTCGACCTGGTCGGCGAGCGTGCTGGCGACGGCGGCGGCGGTCTCGAACTTCAGGGGGGCCACCCCCACCAGGTTCTGCACGGCGACATCGCGCTCGGCGTCCGTCAGGCCCTCGGCGGCGAGGGTGCGCAGCACCTTCCAGAGGTCGTCCAGCGCCGGACCGGTGTTCGGCGTGTCGACGGAGCCGCTGATGGCCAGCATCGCGGCGCCCGTGCCGTCGGGTGCCGACCGCAGCACCTGGCCGAAGGCCCGCACCCCGTAGGTGTAGCCCTTCTCCTCCCGCAGGACCCGGTCCAGACGCGAGGTGAGGGTGCCGCCCAGGCAGTAGGTGCCGAGCACCTGCGCGGGCCACACACGGTCGTGCCGGTCGGCGCCGACCCGTCCGATCAGCAGCTGCGTCTGGACGGCCCCGGGACGGTCCACGATGATCACACGGCCGGTGTCGTCCGCGGTCACCGGAGGCACGGGACGCGGCCCCGCGGGGGATCCCGTCCAGGCGCCGAGGGTGTCGCCGAGCAGCTCGTCCAGGTCGACCCCGGTGAGGTCGCCGACCACGACCGCGGTGGCGGTCGCCGGGCGGACATGGCGCTCGTAGAAGGCGCGGACGGCCGCGGAGTCGATGCCGGAGACCGTCTCCTCGGTGCCCTGGCGGGGGCGGGACATGCGCGAGGACGCCGGGAACAGCTCCTTGGAGAGCTCCTTGGCGGCGCGCCGGCCCGGGTTGGCGGCCTCGTGGGGGATCTCGTCGAGGCGGTTGCGCACCAGGCGCTCCACCTCGCTGTCGGCGAACGCCGGTGCCCTGAGGGCGTCGGCGAGCAGTCCGAGCGCCTTCGACAGCCGGGAGGCCGGGACTTCGAGGGAGAGGCGGACACCGGGGTGGTCGGCGTGCGCGTCGAGGGTGGCACCGCAGCGCTCCAGCTCCGCGGCGAACTCCTCGGCGGAGTGCTTGTCGGTGCCCTCGGAGAACGCGCGCGCCATGATCGTGGCGACGCCGTCGAGAGCCTCGGGCTCGGCGTCCAGGGGCGCGTCCAGCATCACCTCGACGGCGACGACCTGCTGTCCGGGGCGGTGGCAGCGCAGCACGGTCAGGCCGTTGTCGAGCGCGCCGCGCTCGGGGGCCGGGAAGGCCCAGGGCCGGGCCTGGCCGGGCTGGGGCTGCGGATGGAAGTCCATGGTCGCGAGCTCGGTCACTTCGCCGACTCCTCGTCGTCGCTGGCGCCTTCGGCGCCGGTGGTCTCGGCTGCCTGGCCGGTCTCGGCCGCGGGCGCGAGCGGTTCGTAGACGAGCACCGCGCGGTTGTCCGGGCGCAGCCTCGCCTGGGCGACCTCCCGCACCTCCTCGGCGGTGACCTCCAGGACGCGGCCCACGGCGGTCAGCGCGAGCTGCGGGTCCCCGAACAGCACCGCGTAACGGCACAGTTCGTCGGCACGGCCCGCGACCGTGCCGAGGCGGTCCAGCCATTCACGCTCCAACTGGGCCTGAGCGCGCTCCATCTCCTCGGCCGTTGGCCCCTGCTCGGCGAAGCGCGCCAGTTCCTCGTCGATCGCCTCCTCGATGACCGGCACCCGCACGTCGCCGGAGGTCTTCACGTCCAGCCAGCCCAGGGAGGGCGCGCCGGCGAGCCTCAGCAGACCGAACCCGGCGGCGACCGCGCTGCGGTCACGCCGTACGAGCCGGTTGTAGAGGCGGGAGGACTCGCCGCCGCCGAGGATGGTCAGCGCCAGGTCGGCCGCGTCGCACGCGCGCGTGCCGTCCTCGGGCAGCCGGTAGGCGGCCATCAGGGCGCGTGCCGGCACCTCCTCCTCGACGACCTCGCGCAGCTGCCCGCCCATGACGTCGGGCAGCGAGCCGTCGCGCGGCTGGGGCTTGCCGTCGTGGGCGGCGATGGAGCCGAAGTACTTCTCCACCCAGGCCAGGGTCTGCTCGGGGTCGATGTCGCCGACCACGGACAGGACGGCGTTGCCCGGCGCGTAGTACGTGCGGAAGAAGGCCCGCGCGTCCTCCAGGGTGGCCGCGTCCAGGTCCGCCATCGAGCCGATCGGCGTGTGGTGGTAGGGGTGGCCCTCCGGGTAGGCGAGGGCGGTCAGCTTCTCGAAAGCCGTGCCGTAGGGGACGTTGTCGTAGCGCTGGCGGCGCTCGTTCTTCACGACGTCCCGCTGGTTCTCCATGGACTCGTCGTCGAGCGCGGTCAGCAGGGAGCCCATGCGGTCGGCCTCCAGCCAGAGGGCGAGCTCCAGTTGGTGGGCCGGCATGGTCTCGAAGTAGTTCGTGCGCTCGAAGCTGGTGGTGCCGTTGAGCGAACCGCCGGCGCCCTGCACCAGCTCGAAGTGCCCGTTGCCCTTCACCTGTGCCGACCCCTGGAACATCAGGTGCTCGAAGAGGTGGGCGAGGCCGGTGCGGCCCTTGACCTCGTGGCGGGAGCCGACGTCGTACCAGAGGCACACCGCCGCGACCGGGGTGAGGTGGTCCTCGGAGAGCACCACGCGCAGGCCGTTGGCCAGGCGGTGCTCGGTCGCTGTCAGGCCCCCGGAGCCTGCCTCGGCTGTGGCCGTGTGACCCATGGGCATGTACGTCCCTTCCCTCACCAAAGCTGTAGCGGAAACCGCCGGTTTCCGGCCGGTCCTGTCACTGTATGCAACCGGGACAGCCCGTGGACAAGTTCCCGGGCGACGTACGCCGAGAGCGAGACCGGGATTAGCGGAGGTGGGGGGACCGAACGCGCCGCCGGGTGCCCCCTCGCCCGCGCGGGGCGGCGGTCGCGACGGCCGCCGTGGCGACGGAAGGCCCTTTCCGGACGGTCCAGGGGCCCTGAGGGACGGGGGCTGGTCGGCGTTGTCACCGGCGCGGTCCACAATGGTCCGCGTCAGATCGTTCATGCCCAGCACAGACTGTGAAGGAGCCGGCAGCAATGGCCCGCCGCAGCACCAAGACCCCACCGCCCGACGACGCGTACGAGGAGAAGATCCTCGACATCGACGTCGTCGACGAGATGCAGGGCTCCTTCCTCGAGTACGCGTACTCGGTCATCTACTCCCGGGCCCTGCCGGACGCGCGTGACGGCCTGAAGCCGGTACACCGGCGGATCGTCTACCAGATGAACGAGATGGGGCTGCGCCCCGACCGCGGCTACGTGAAGTGCGCCCGCGTCGTCGGCGAGGTCATGGGCAAGCTGCACCCGCACGGCGACGCGTCCATCTACGACGCCCTGGTGCGGCTGGCGCAGCCGTTCTCCATGCGCGTCCCCCTGGTCGACGGCCACGGCAACTTCGGTTCGCTCGGCAACGACGACCCGCCGGCCGCCATGCGGTACACCGAGTGCCGGATGGCCGAGGCGACGAGCCTGATGACCGAGTCGATCGACGAGGACACGGTCGACTTCGCACCCAACTACGACGGCCAGGAGCAGGAGCCGGCGGCACTGCCCGCCGCCTTCCCGAACCTCCTGGTGAACGGCTCGTCGGGCATCGCCGTCGGCATGGCCACGAACATGCCGCCGCACAACCTCGGTGAGGTCATCGCCGCCGCGCGCCATCTGATCCGCTATCCGAACGCGGACCTGGACGCGCTGATGAAGCACGTGCCGGGCCCCGACCTGCCCACCGGCGGGCGGATCGTCGGCCTTTCCGGCATCCGGGACGCCTACGAGTCGGGCCGCGGCACCTTCAAGATCCGTGCCACGGTCTCCGTGGAGGACGTCACCGCGCGCCGCAAGGGGCTGGTCGTCACCGAACTGCCCTTCACGGTCGGCCCGGAGAAGGTGATCGCCAAGATCAAGGACCTGGTCGGCTCGAAGAAGCTCCAGGGCATCGCCGACGTCAAGGACCTCACCGACCGCCAGCACGGGCTGCGCCTGGTGATCGAGATCAAGAACGGCTTCGTGCCGGAGGCGGTCCTGGAGCAGCTCTACAAGCTGACGCCGATGGAGGAGTCCTTCGGCATCAACAACGTGGCGCTCGTCGACGGCCAGCCGCTCACCCTCGGGCTCAGGGAACTGCTGGAGGTCTATCTCGACCACCGCTTCACCGTCGTCCGGCGCCGCTCGGAGTTCCGCCGCGGCAAGCGGCGCGACCGGCTCCACCTGGTCGAGGGCCTGCTCACGGCACTGGTGGACATCGACGAGGTCATCCGCCTGATCCGCTCCAGTGAGAACTCCGCGCAGGCCAAGGAGCGCCTGATGCGGCGCTTCTCGCTGAGCGACGTCCAGACCCAGTACATCCTGGACACGCCGCTGCGCCGCCTGACCAAGTTCGACCGCATCGAGCTGGAGTCGGAGAAGGACCGGCTGAACGCCGAGATCGCCGAACTGACCCGGATCCTGGACTCCGACGCGGAGCTGCGCAAGCTGGTCTCCGCCGAGCTGGCCGCGGTGGCCAAGAAGTTCGGCACGGAGCGGCGTACGGTGCTGCTGGAGTCCTCCGGCGCCCCGGCACCGGTGGTCTCGCTCCAGGTCGAGGACGCCCCGTGCCGGGTGCTGCTGTCGTCCACGGGCCTGCTGGCCCGCACGGCGAACGGCGACCCCTTCGAGGACGACGAGGCCGACGGCAAGCGCGTGAAGCACGATGTGGTCGTCTCGGCGGTGGCGGCGACGGCACGCGGCGAGGTGGGCGCGGTGACGTCCTCCGGCAGGCTGCTGCGGCTGAACGTGATCGACCTACCGCAGCTGCCGCCGACGGCGGCCCGGCCGAGCCTGTCGGGGGGCGCGCAGATCTCGGAGTTCGTCTCCCTGGAGGCGAACGAGACGGTGGTTTGCCTGACGACGCTGGACGAGTCCTCTCCCGGTCTCGCGCTCGGCACCGCGCAGGGTGTCGTCAAGCGGGTGGTTCCCGACTACCCGGCGAACAAGGACGAGCTGGAGGTCATCACCCTCAAGGAGGGCGACCGGATCGTGGGCGCGGTCGAGCTGCGCACCGGCGAGGAGGACCTGGTCTTCATCACGGACGACGCCCACCTGCTGCGCTACCAGGCGTCCCAGGTGCGGCCGCAGGGACGGCCCGCGGGAGGGGTGGCCGGCGTCAAGCTCATCGACGGCGCGAAGGTGATCTCCTTCACCGCGGTGGACCCGGCCGTGGACGCGGTGGTCCTCACGGTCGCCGGCTCACGCGGCACCCTGGACGACTCGGTGCAGACGACGGCCAAGATGACGCCGTTCGACCAGTATCCGCGCAAGGGCCGCGCCACGGGCGGCGTGCGCTGCCAGCGGTTCCTGAAGGGCGAGGACTGCCTGTCCTTCGCCTGGGCGGGCGCGACGCCCGCCCGCGCCGCGCAGAAGAACGGCACTCCGGTCGAGCTTCCCGAAATCGACCCGAGGCGCGACGGATCGGGCGTGTCGCTGCCGAAGACGGTCGGGGCGGTCGCGGCCGTGTAGCCGGGCCGCGGGTGGCTCGGTCCGGCCCGCGGTCGGCCGGCCGGTCCCGCTCAGCGGGCGAGGTCGCCGGGGCTCGGGAGAGTTCCGGCCTCCTCGCCCTCGGCGGGGTCCTGGACGTAGCGCAGGACGCCCCACATGCTGTGGTCGCCGGGAGGCGGGGCGTCGGTGTCCCGCACCGTCGCCTCCAGTCGCCCCCGCAGGGCGGCGGTGTCCAGACCGGACCCGATCAGGACCAGCTGCGTGCGGTGCTCCTCGCCGCCCGGCCAGGGCTGCGGGTAGAACCTCAGGAACCGGCCCACGGCGTGCACGGCATAGCGGTTGCGGGGATCGGCCGCCCCGAAGTCCACGTACCCCTTGATCCGGTAGAGCCCCGTGGGCCGGCTGTCGAGGAAGTCCAGCAGCCGACGCGGATCGAGGGGCGCGGCGGACTCGAAGGAGAGGCTCTCGTATCCCGCGTGCGGATGGGGGTGCGGGGAGTCCGGGCCGCCCCACCCACCGTCGTGCCGACCGAGGTCGTCGAAGGTCAGCTGCCCGATCCGCTCCTCGGCCGGGCGGCAGTCGAAGAGCAGTGCGGGATCGATGCGCCCGTGGGCCGCGGGGGTCACGGCGGCGCGGTCGGTGAGCGAGCGGACGAGTTTGAGCACCCGTTCGCTGTCGTCGGCCCGGTCCGTCTTGTTGACGACGACGAGATCGGCGAGGGCCAGATGACGGTCGATCTCGGGGTGCTTGTCCCGGGTGGCGTCGAACTCGACCGCGTCGACGACCACGACCAGTCCGCCGTAGACGACGCGCTCCTGCTCCCCGGCGAGCACCATGCGGACGAGTTCCTGGGGCTCGGCGAGCCCGCTGGCCTCGATCACGATGACGTCGATGCCGGCGGACGGCCGGGCCAGGCGGTCGAGGTAGTGGTCGAGTTCACTGGCGTCGACCGCGCAGCACAGACAGCCGTTGCCGAGGGAGACGGTGGAGTCCCCGAGCGCCCCGGCGACCGCCATGGCGTCGATCTCGATGTTCCCGAAGTCGTTGACGACGGCACCGATACGGCTGCCTCCGCTGTGGTGGAGCAGATGGTTGAGCAGGGTGGTCTTGCCCGCGCCGAGGAATCCCGCGAGCACGACGACCGGAATCTGCTGCTCGCTCGGCGACCTGCCCACCGTGCGCCCCTTCCCTTGCCGTACGAGGTGTGCGTCGTCCCAGGATAGGAGCGGCGGCGGGCCGCGCTCGTCCGTCGTCCGCGCACGGCGTCGGTGCTCAGGCCTTCGGCGGCACGGGCACCGGAGGAACCGGGCCCACGGAGCGGGCCGCCGGCGGCCTCGCCCACCGGCTGCTGCCCGGCTTGCTGCCCGGCGTCCTGGACCGGGGCGCCACGGCCCCCGTGGCCGCCGACGATGTGCGCGCCGGGCGCCGCGGCCCCGACCTCGACCTCGGCCATCGGCTGTATCCCGGAGATGGCCCGCGCGCCCGGACCCTGTTCGTGCTCCTGGAGGACGTGCCGGCGGCGGCACCGGCCCTGGCGGCGGCCCGGGACATCGTGTCCACGACGGCCCGCCACGCGCCCCCGCACGCGAACGTGGACCTCGCGCTCCCCGTCCGCGCCCGCCCGCCCGTTGACCTGGCCGGAAGTCGCCCCAGCCGAAGTCAGGTTAGGCTCACCTCTGTGAGTAGGTGCACGACCGCGTCCCGGGACCTCGACGAGCCTTTGGCGGGGACCGCGGCGACCGCGCGGACATGGCTGCTGCTGGAACAGCCCGGCCCCTGGGGTGCCAAGGCGCTCACGTCGAGCCACCTGGACCCGCGGCTCGGCCGCGCCCTGGAGGCGGCGGCGGAGGGCACCGGCGTACGGATCGCCCTCATCCGCCGTGCCGGCCGGCACGCGGACTGGGGCGCACCGGCCGTACGGCAGGTGTACGCGGCGCACACCACGCCCGGGAACGCATGGCTGCACGCGGCCGCCACCGACGCCCCCGAGAAGCTGCTCGACCTGGATTTCGCCGCTCTCGGCAGGGGTGAACCGCACAGTTTCGACGCCGCGCTCCAGGGGCGGCCCCACACGGCGCATCCCCTGGCCCTCGTGTGCACCAACGGGCGGCGCGACCGCTGCTGCGCCCTGCTGGGCCGCCCGCTCGCCACCGAGCTGACCGCCTCCGGGGTCGACGGCGTCTGGGAGGTCACCCACCTCGGCGGCCACCGCTTCTCGCCCACGCTCCTGGTCCTGCCGTACGGATACGCCTACGGGCGGGCGCAGGCCCCGCACGTCAAGGAGGTGCTGCACGGCGTGCGGGAAGGCCGGATCGTGGTGGACGGATGCCGCGGCAGCTCCGCCTGGGAGCGGCCGGCGCAGGCCGCGGAGCTGGCGGTGCGCAGGGCGACGCACGAGAACGCGGCGGACGCGCTGAACGTCGTCCGCACGGACGGAGCGGCACCCCGCTGGCAGATCACCGTCGCCCACGCCGACGGCCGCCTGTGGCGCGTCCTGGTGGCCCAGGGGGCCTGTCTGCCGCCGCGGCCGGAGAGCTGCGGCTCGGCGCTGGGCTCCCCGGCCCGGATGGACGTCGTGTCGGTACGGGAGCTGCTGCCCACCGCCACCGTCGGCAAGCACACCTACTGCTGAGACGCGCCGCCCACGGGGCGCACGGGCCGCGCGGCACGCGGGGCGCCGGTGCCCCGCCCCTGCGGCCCGCGCGCCTCAGACCGCTCCGGCACCCGTCAGGGAGCGCACCTCGGTCTCCGCGTGCTTCGCCTCGTCGGCGGGTTCCGTCGAGGTGACCGTGCCGAGCCAGCCCGCCAGGAAGCCGAGCGGGATGGAGACGATGCCCGGGTTCTCCAGGGGGAAGTACTGGAAGTCGGCGCCGGGGAACAGGGATTCCGGGCTGCCGGACACGACCGGGGAGAGCAGCACGAGCACCAGGGCGGGCACCAGGCCGCCGTAGACGGACCAGACCGCACCGCGTGTGGTGAAGCCGCGCCAGAACAGGGTGTACATCAGGACCGGCAGGTTCGCGGACGCGGACACGGCGAAGGCCAGCCCCACCAGGAAGGCCACGTTGAGGTCGCGGGCCAGGAGCCCGAGCCCGATCGCGAGCACACCGATGCCCACGGCGGCGGCGCGCGCCACGCCCACCTCACCGCGCTCCTCGGTACGGCGGCGCCGCAGCGACGCGTAGAGGTCGTGGGCGACCGCGGCCGACGAGGCGAGGGTGATGCCGGCGACGACCGCGAGGATCGTGGCGAAGGCGATCGCGGCGACCATGGCGAACAGCACCGCCCCGCCGGTCGAGCGGGCGCCGCCCCCGAGGTCGAGGGCGAGCAGCGGCACGGCCGTGTTGCCGGCGGCGTTCGACTCCCGCACGGTGTCCGGGCCGAGGATCGCGGCGGCGCCGAACCCCAGCACGATCGTCATCAGGTAGAAGCCGCCGATCAGCCCGACCGACCAGACGACCGAGCGGCGCGCGGCCCGGGCCGTCGGCACCGTGTAGAACCGGGACAGGATGTGCGGCAGTCCGGCCGTGCCCAGCACCAGCGCCAGGCCCAGGCTGACGAAGTCGGTCCGTGAGGTCCAGCTCCCGCCGTACTTCAGCCCCGGGGCGAGGAAGGCGTCTCCGTGCCCGCTGCGCCGCGCCGCCGTCCGCAGCAGGGATTCGACGTCTCCGTGGAAGCGCAGCAGGACCATGGCGGTCAGCGCCACGGTGCCGCCGAGCAGCAGGACCGCCTTGACGATCTGGATCCAGGTCGTGGCCCGCATCCCGCCCATCGAGACATAGACCACCATGAGCGCCCCGACGACGACCACGGTCCAGGCGCGCGCCGCCGCACTCGTGCCGCCGAACAGCAGCGCGACCAGGCTGCCCGCCCCCACCATCTGCGCCACCAGGTAGAGCACGGACACGGTCACCGAGGACAGGCCCGACGCGATACGCACCGGTCGGGCGCTCATCCGTGCCGCGACCACGTCCGCGAGCGTGAACCGGCCGACGTTGCGCACGAGTTCGGCGACGAAGAAGAGCACCACGAGCCAGGCGACGAGAAAGCCGACCACGTACAGCAGCCCGTCGTAGCCGAAGAGCGCGATGAGCCCGGTGACGCCCAGGAAGGAGGCCGCCGACATGTAGTCACCGGCGATGGCAAAACCATTCTCCATCGGCGAGAACAGTCGGCCGCCCGTGTAGAACTCCTCCGCCGACCCATGCCTGTTGCGGCTCACCCATGTGGTGATCGCCAGTGTGATCGCGACGAACACGCCGAACAGCGCGAGCGCGAGCGCCTGATGGTGTCCGCTCACAGCTCGCCACCCCTGAGCCCCCGGGTCAACTCCTGGGTGTCCCAGCGCAGATCGAGCGCCGCACGGTCCCTGCGCAGCCTGGCGTGCCGTGCGTAGGCCCAGGTGAGCGCGAACGTCGTCAGGAACTGCCCCAGGCCCGCCAGCATCGCCACGTTCACCGCGCCGACCACCGGACGCGCCATCAGTCCCGGCGCGGTCTGCGCGGCCACCACATAGCCCACGTACCAGGTGAGGAACACGGCGAGGCCGGGGAGCACGAAACGCCGGTAGCGGCTGCGCACCTCCTGGAACGCCTCGCTGCGCTGCACCTCCAAGTAGGCCGCGGCCACGTGCGGCGAACGGTCCTGCCCGGCGCGCGCGGGCGGCACGGGGGGCGCGAGAGCCGCCGCGTCGTACCAGGGGTCGTCGTGCCTGGCCTGTCCGGCCGCACCGTCGGGGGTGGCGACGTCGCCTTCGTGTGCGACGACCGGACTCTCGGGACCGCTCCCGCCTCCGCGGAAGCGACCATTGCTTGACTTCATACCCCAGCATGGACAGATCGGGAAGATCCCCGGCTCGCCTTCCCCGGGCACTTCACCCCATCAGGTGACTCACCGCGACGGTGGCGTGACCTGGCCTTTCGCAGACGGGCCTCCTCACCGCCCCTCCTCCCAGGCCGGGCGCGCCATGCCGTCGCCGTAGGCCGCGACCGGACGGTCCGAGGAGGCGAGCGCCCTCGCCCGCTGGACCAGGAGCCCGGAGCGGACCAGCAGGGTGCCCGCGAGCGCGAGCAGCATCGCCGCGCTCTCCTGGTGGACGCCCAGCAGCGCTCCGAGGGCGAAGAGTGCCACGCGCAGGGCGATGCCGACGCCCCAGACGGCCATGCTCGCCTTGCTGCTCCTGCTCCACACGGTGCCGTCCTCCGCCGCCCATACGCGGGTGGTCCAGGCCCAGCCCGCTCCGGTGGCCAGGCCGATGAGCACCTCGGCGGCGAGGAGCAGGGCCGACGCGGTGGGGTGGTGGGCGTCGAGGATCCCGGGCTTCCGCAGCGCCGCGACGATCATGACGACGGGGATCACCCACCAGCGCTTGTCGGCGTCCACACGCCGTGCGCCGAACTGCCGCGCGATCACCAGCACGACGACGGCCACGATCAGCAACGCGTTGACAGGCCCGGACATCACAGCCTCCGTGAGCAGACGAGGAAGGGCGCCGCCGGCGAGTGCCGACGACACCTTCGACGCTACGGAGATCCGCGGGC
This sequence comes from Streptomyces sp. NPDC048664, assembly GCF_040650555.1. Lineage (NCBI taxonomy): Bacteria > Bacillati > Actinomycetota > Actinomycetes > Kitasatosporales > Streptomycetaceae > Streptomyces > Streptomyces sp. NPDC048664. The sequence goes on from NZ_JBEZHK010000012.1 coordinate 100,682, forward strand.
CGGCGGATCGGACCGCGGGTGGATCGCGGGTGGATCCGGGACGGCCCCGACTCCACCCAGGGGTGGAGCCGAGGCCGGGGAAGGCACCGGAGCCGGCGGCTAGGCGTCGATGCGGGAGCGGTCCAGCGTCGCCGCCGAGCTGGAGATGAACTCCTTGCGCGGCGCGACGTCGTTGCCCATCAGCAGATCGAACACCTGCTCGGCTGATTCCAGGTCGGAGAGGTTGATGCGGCGCAGGGTGCGGTGGCGCGGGTCCATGGTCGTCTCGGCCAGCTGGTCGGCGTCCATCTCCCCGAGGCCCTTGTAGCGCTGGATGGAGTCCTTGTACCGGACGCCCTTGCTCTGGAGCTCCAGGAGCTTGTCCCGCAGCTCGCGGTCCGAGTACGTGTAGACGTACTTGTCCTGGCCCTTCTTCGGCTGGACGATCTCGATGCGGTGCAGCGGCGGCACGGCGGCGAACACCCGGCCCGACTCGACCATGGGCCGCATGTAGCGATGGAACAGCGTCAGCAGCAGGGTGCGGATGTGCGACCCGTCCACGTCGGCGTCGGTCATCATGATGATCTTGCCGTAGCGAGCCGCGTCGATGTCGAAGGTCCGCCCCGAGCCGGCCCCTATGACCTGGATGATCGCTCCGCACTCGGCGTTCTTGAGCATGTCGGTCACGGACGACTTCTGCACGTTCAGGATCTTGCCCCGGATCGGCAGCAGGGCCTGGAACTCGGAGTTGCGGGCGAGCTTCGCCGTGCCGAGCGCGGAATCCCCCTCCACGATGAACAGCTCGCTGCGCTCGACGTCGTCGCTGCGGCAGTCGGCGAGCTTGGCGGGCAGCGAGGAGGACTCCAGTGCCGTCTTGCGGCGCTGCGCATCCTTGTGCTGACGTGCGGCGATGCGGGTCCGGGCGGCGGCGACGGCCTTCTCCAGGACCACTCGGGCCTGCTGGGCGGCGTCCCGCTTGGTCGAGGTCAGGAACTCCTTGAGCTCCTTGGAGACCACGTTGGTCACGATGCGGCGCGCGGCGGAGGTGCCGAGGACCTCCTTGGTCTGGCCCTCGAACTGCGGCTCGGCCAGGCGCACGGTGACGACCGCGGTCAGCCCCTCCAGGGCGTCGTCCTTGACGACGTCGTCCTCGGCGACGCGCAGCAGCTTCTTGGCGCGCAGCACCTCGTTCATCGTCCTGGCCACGGCCTGCTCGAAGCCGGCGACATGGGTGCCGCCCTTGGGCGTGGCGATGATGTTGACGAAGGACCTGAGGGTCGTGTCGTACCCGGTTCCCCAGCGGAGCGCGACGTCGACAGCGAGCTCTCGGGTGACCTCGGTGGGCGTCATCTGCCCCCGGTCGTCCAGGACCGGGACCGTCTCCTTGAAGCTGCCCTGTCCGGAGAAGCGGAGGACGTCGCAGACCGGCTTGTCGGTGGCCAGGTACTCGCAGAACTCGCTGATGCCGCCGTCGAAGCGGAAGGACTCCTCCCCCTTGCTGCCGCCCTCACCGAGGCCGTACTCGTCGCGGACGACGATGGTCAGGCCCGGGACCAGGAAGGCGGTCTGGCGGGCGCGCTGGTGCAGCGTCTCCAGGGAGAGCTTGGCGTCCTTGAGGAAGATCTGGCGGTCGGCCCAGTAGCGCACCCGGGTGCCGGTGCGGGTCTTGGGGATCTTCTTCGTCTTGCGAAGGCCGCTCTTCGCCTCGAACGTCGCGTCCGGGCCGTCGCCCGTGAAGGCGCCCGGCACGCCGCGGCGGAAGCCGATCGCGTGCGTGTGCCCCGCACGGTCGACCTCGACGTCCAGCCGCGCGGACAGGGCGTTCACCACGGACGCGCCGACGCCGTGCAGACCACCGGACGCCGCGTAGGAGCCGCCGCCGAACTTGCCGCCGGCATGCAGCTTGGTCATCACGACCTCGACACCGGACAGCCGGGTCTTGGGCTCCACGTCGACCGGGATGCCCCGGCCGTTGTCCCGGACCTCGACCGAGCCGTCGTCGTGGAGGATCACGTCGATGTGGTCGCAGTAGCCGCCCAGGGCCTCGTCGACGGAGTTGTCGATGATCTCCCACAGGCAGTGCATAAGGCCCCGGCTGTCGGTCGAGCCGATGTACATGCCGGGACGCTTGCGGACCGCCTCAAGACCTTCGAGGACGAGGAGGTGCCGCGCGGTGTAGTTGGAACCGTCCCTGTCTGCTCCGGTCAGCAACGCTGTGGACGGCACGGACGTATCGGCGGCGGTCACGCGGTTCGCTCCTCGCTGAATTTCACCTGGGGCCCTTTGGGGTAACGGGCCGACTTGGATTGCCCGTCCGAGGGTACCGATGCCTGGTAGAGCCGTTGTCACGCCACCCTAGACGTGAACTCAGACTAGTCCAGAGTCGTACGGACGTTCGACGTCTCGCGTGGGGTGAAGTACATGTCACGTTCCCTTCGAGGCATGAACCATTTAGCCTCGGGGCACGTCCTCATGCACAACCGGCAAGCCAGCCGGGAGGACCGGACCACCGACAGACTGCGCGAACCCGTACGACATAGAGACGTAATACGGCACATTCGCCGCCAACCGGCAGCAGACAGCCGACTCGGAAAGAAATTTTCGAGGAGAAGCCGCGAGCGGGAACGTTTTCGGCCTGGTTGGATGTTGACCCTGGTACGACAGCTCGTCGAGCTAGAGAAGAGGCGACGTGACTACTGTTCTGACCCCCGCGAGCCCGCTGACGGCCGCTGACCGCTGCGACCGCTGCGGCGCCCAGGCGTACCTGCGCGTCGTCCTCATCAGTGGCGGAGAGCTGCTCTTCTGCGCCCATCACGGCCGCAAGTTCGAACCGGAACTCAAGAAGATCGCCGCTGAGATACAGGACGAGACGGAGCGGCTCACATCCGCTCCGGTGAGCGCACCCGAAGACGAGCGCTGACACCCGCGTCGACGACGAGCAGTCACCGGCGCAGAGGCCGGTGTACGGGCGGTCACTCCGATCACAGGGAGTGGCCGCCCGTCCTCGTTCCCCCATCGTTCGCACGGGCCTCTTCGACCCGTCCGGCCAAGCGCGCCGGACCCCGAAGGCCGGCAGGTGCCCCTGCGCGGGGCGCCTGCCGGTCCGGACGCGGCCGCCCCGGCGCGTGCCGGGCGCCGAGGCCCGGCACCAGGAGGGTGGCTCAGCCGCCGGCGTTCAGCGTCCGGACGACGTCGGAGACCCGTGTGTACACCCCGGGGCTCCCAGGCTGCCCACAGCCGCTCCCCCACGACACCAGCCCCACCAGTCGCCCCTTGGCGACGAGCGGGCCCCCGCTGTCCCCCTGGCAGGCGTCGTGGCCGCCCTGGGGCAGTCCCGCGCACAGCATCGAGGACGGCAGGTACTTGCCGTCCAGGCCGCCCGGATACGCCTGCGCACAGGACGCGTCCGGCAGGATCTGGAGAGCGGCGCCCCGCAGACTGTGCGCGTAGTCGGCGTCCCCTGTGGTGTCGCCCCAGCCGTAGACGGTCGCCGCCGTGCCCGGCGCGTAGGCCGGATCCCCGGCCGCCGCCATGTGGATGACGGAACCGGCCGGGAGGGGAGTGGCCAGTGTGAGCACGGCGAAGTCACCGGCGTTCGTGACGCTGCTGTACTGCGGATTGACCCAGGTCGACGCCACCGGGATCTCCTTGCCCGCGCTGGACACCAGTTCCGTGCGACCGGCGATGACCTTCAGGTCCCGCGCCTGTCCTGGTGGTGCGCCCAGGACGGCCGTGCTCATGCAGTGGGCCGCGGTCAGGACCTTGGAGCGGTCGATCACCACTCCCCCGCAGAACTGACCCGCGCGCGTACCTCCGAACCGGTCACGGCTGGCGAGGGCGACGGTCCACGGGCTCTGTGCGCTGTCGACCGGGAAGCCCCCGATGACAACGCTGTCCGCCGTCGCCGGCGCGGGGGACGCAAGCGGTATCAGGGCCGCTGCCGCTCCGGCGGCGAGTGCTCGGGCGAGGTGGCGACGCATGAGCTCTCCTCACTGTCAGATGATCGTGGAACACCCACAGTGATCCACTGCGTGCCACCGCGCACACGCAAAGGGGCCGGTTCCCGCGGGAACCGGCCCCTTCACGTCACTGAGCGAGGACTAGTCGAGGTAGTCGCGCAGCACCTGGGAGCGCGACGGGTGACGCAGCTTCGACATCGTCTTGGACTCGATCTGCCGGATGCGCTCGCGGGTGACGCCGTACACCTTGCCGATCTCGTCGAGGGTCTTGGGCTGACCGTCGGTGAGACCGAAACGCATGGAGACGACGCCCGCCTCGCGCTCGGACAGGGTGTCGAGGACCGAGTGCAGCTGCTCCTGGAGGAGCGTGAAGCTGACGGCGTCCGCAGGGACGACGGCCTCGGAGTCCTCGATGAGGTCGCCGAACTCGCTGTCTCCGTCCTCACCCAGCGGGGTGTGCAGGGAGATGGGCTCACGGCCGTACTTCTGGACCTCGATGACCTTCTCCGGGGTCATGTCGAGCTCCTTGGCCAGCTCCTCCGGGGTGGGCTCACGGCCCAGGTCCTGGAGCATCTGGCGCTGCACACGCGCGAGCTTGTTGATGACCTCGACCATGTGCACCGGGATACGGATGGTGCGGGCCTGGTCGGCCATGGCGCGGGTGATCGCCTGCCGGATCCACCAGGTGGCGTACGTGGAGAACTTGTAGCCCTTGGTGTAGTCGAACTTCTCGACCGCGCGGATCAGACCGAGGTTGCCCTCCTGGATGAGGTCCAGGAAGAGCATGCCGCGGCCGGTGTAGCGCTTGGCCAGGGAGACCACCAGGCGGAGGTTGGCCTCCAGGAGGTGGTTCTTGGCGCGGCGGCCGTCCTCGGCGATGATCTCCAGCTCGCGCTTGAGCTTGGGGGCGAGCTTGTCGGCGTTGGCGAGCTTGTCCTCGGCGAAGAGGCCGGCCTCGATCCGCTTGGCCAGCTCGACCTCCTGCTCGGCGTTGAGCAGGGGGACCTTGCCGATCTGCTTCAGGTAGTCCTTGACCGGGTCGGCGGTGGCGCCGGCCGCGGCGACCTGCTGCGCGGGCGCGTCGTCCTCGTCGTCGTCGGAGAGGACGAAGCCGGCGCTCTCGGTGCCTTCCGGCTCGTCGCCGGTCTTGCCAGGCGTCTCCTCGATGACCTCTTCCTCGAGGAGCTCGACGTCGTCCTTCTTGGCGGCGGTCTTCTTGGCGACGGTCTTCTTCGCGGCCGTCGCCTTCTTCGCGACGGTCTTCTTCGCAGCCGTCGTCTTCTTCGCGACGGTCTTCTTGGCGGACGCGTCCTCAGCCGGGTCGTCGTCGGCGACCGGCCCGGCCGGCACGACGGGGGCGGTGGCCTTCTTGGTGGTCACCGCCTTCGTCGCCACCGTCTTGGTGGCGGTGCGCTTGGCCGGACTCTTCGCTGCGACGCTCTTTCGGGTGCGCTTGGGCTCTGCGGCACTGACCATCAGCGTCACACCCTCTTCCTCGAGGATCTGGTTGAGGCTGCGCAGTACGTTCTTCCACTGAGTGGCCGGAATCTGGTCAGCTTCGAAGGCCCGACGCACATCGTCGCCGGCGATCTGCCCCTCAGCCTTTCCCCGCTCAATCAGAGCCATGACAGAGACGGACTCGGCGATCTCCGGCGGGAGCGTACGGGATGTGCTGGCCGACACGAACAACCTCTCGGAACGTTGGAAAACGGCTTCCGGCTCCGTCCAGGACGGACAGGAGCCGACCGCCGGCTTGGGGATGGGCCGACGGTTGCGGGCGGGAACCGGGGAGATGCACAGCGCCGTGAACAGCGTCTGTATTCCCTCCTCGACTGTCGCCTCTTAGGTCATCGCGCAGTTCCGTGGAGCGTTACGCCCAATCTGCGTGGCCCGGGTCACACCCCGTAACCCATCAAAAACGTCCAGACACGGGCAGAGAAGAGCCGACCGACGTCATACCCGGTGCTCGGCCGTCGACGACCCTCGCTTCACCGTCCAGTGACCCGCACTCTCTCGTACCCCGGAATCCGCAGCGTACGCCGACGCGCCCCGAAGTGCCCGGCCCGCGGCGGTACGCGTGCCGCTTCCGTCCACCCCCACGCCCCCACTCAGCCATCCGGGTGACCGACGGCCGTCGTCCGGCACGGCTCGCGACGCCACCCTGACCGGCACCCCGGTGGCCTGTCCGGGGTCCGGCGGGTTCCTGCGAGGTCCGCCGGACTCCGCCGGGTCCCGGAAGGATCCGACGGAGTCCGGCGGCAGACGATCGCCGCTCGGCGGCCACTGGCCGCCGGCGGATGCCGGACGGCCGGGGCACCCGCACCTGGTCACACCCCGCGCGGCGAGCGGTCAGTGCTCGCGGGGCGCCGGTACGACGCGCTCCACCTCGGGGTGCACGGTCAGCAGTTGACGCATGGCCGCTTCGGCGGCCGCGCCGTCACCCGACGCGAGCGCGTCGGCGATCCGGGCATGCTGGGTCAGGGAGGCGTCGCTCGGGCGGTCGCAGCCGGTGACCGGTCCGCCGGAGACCTGGAGCGCCGAGGAGACGATCCCCGAGAGGTGCTCCAGCATGCGGTTGCTCGCAACCTGGATGAGCAGCGAGTGGAACTCCGCGTCGGCGCGCGCGAAGGTCAGGGTGTCTCCCTGGCCCATGGCGTGGCCCATGATCTCGACCATGTCGCCGAGCCGCTGCTGGACGTCCTCACGGCCGTGGCCGGCGGCGAGGCGGGCGGCGAGCGGCTCGATGGTCCAGCGCAGCTCGTTGAGCTCCCGGCGCTGGTCGTCGCGCTGCGGCCCGAACGCCCGCCACTCGATGATGTCCGGGTCGAGGAGGTTCCAGTCGCTGACCGGGCGCACCCGCGTGCCGACGTTCGGGCGGGCGCTGACGAGGCCCTTGGCCTCCAGGACACGCAGCGACTCGCGGACGACGGTGCGGGACACCTCGAAGCGCTGGCCGATCTCCTCGGGGACCAGGGGGCGGTCGGCGCCCAGATCACCGGAGACGATCATCTGTCCCAGCTGCTGGACGAGTTGGCCGTGCAGCCCGCGTCCACGGCTGCCGGCGGCGCGCCGGCCGACACGGCCCAGTTCCTGGTCCGCGGTCTCCCAGGGGGGAGGTCCGACGCGGTCGGCGGCAGGCGCGTCGGGGTAGGGGTAGCGGTCGAGTTCGCCCGGTCCGGCGAGGCCGGAGTCGGCGGAGCGGGCGGCGGTCATCATGGCGTGCGCAAGGGTACTCACGTGTCCTTTGTCGGCGTCCTCTCCAACTGCCTTGAGGTCTTTGGTGAAAAGCACACGAAAGGGTGATCGCTCACCCCGTCGCAATTGACGCCTTATCGGAAAGAAATGGGCGCCTTTCGGGGAGTTGTGCGCACAGGGGTAGCGGATGAGCACGGAACGTCGTCAGCGGACCCCGCCGCGAAGCGTCATGAGCAGATACGCGCAGAGCAGGACGGCCAGGGACAAGGCCAGTGATCCACCCACGGGTTGGGTGATCATGCGCGCCGCGGCGGACAGATACCGGGAGCCGCCGAGGGGCCACGGCAGCGGCAGGAGGTCGTGGAGCCGTGCCGTGAGGCCCGTGACGGCACGCACCGGCGGCCCGGCGACCGCCTTCTGCACGAGGGGCACGACGGCGACCGGAACCGCGAGCACCACCGCCAGCCCGGCCGTCACGGATCGGAACACGCCCGCCGCCAGCACGCCGGCCCAGGCGCACCCGACGACCAGTCCGCACCAACTCACGCCGGACAGGGCCCAGTCGGCGGGAACCGGGGCGACCTCGCGCCCGTAGAGCAGGCGCAGAGCCCCGAAGTCGAGGCAGGCCGTGAGGACGGCCAGGGCCAGCGCGGCGGCTCCCGCGACCAGGAGCTTCGCGGTGAGCAGCCCCAGACGTCGGGGGACGTTCCCGCGCTGCGCCGCCAGAGCGGGGTGGCGGAACTCGTCGCCGAACGCGAGGGCGCCGAGCAGCCCCGAGCCGAGCGCGGCGGGCGGCAGCGGGAGGTCCCCCGGCCAGGCCGCGATCAGCCGGCGCTGCGGGGTGTGCCCGACACGAGCGGCCAGTACGGACACCAGGACGGAGGCGACGAGCACGACGGCCGCGACGAGGTAGATCGTGGCCACTCCGGTGGCGCGGCGCAGCTCGTAGCGGAGCGGGCGCAGGGGGCTCGGGGCGACGCGGACCGTCACGGGCGGGGCCGGCGCGGGCACGTCGCCCGACGGCGGCGCTCCGCCGGTCAGGGCAGGGGAACGAGGGGCAGGAGCAGACACAGGGGTGGCGGTGGAGGCGGACGAAGGCGGGGACGGGGCACAGGCGACGGTGTCACCCACCCCTGGGCCCATGTCCGCGATCTCATCGGCGAGTTGGTGGATCAGGATCGTGCTCCGGAAAGCGACCTCTCCGACCTCGGCGCATGTACTTCCGTACACCGACAGCCGATTGCCCTCCTCGTGGACGACCTCTACGGAGCGCTGCGCCGCTCTGGCCTCCTTGGCGAGCAGGGCGCCCAGACGGGCGGCGTGAGGGCTGCGCACGGCGACGCGTGGCCGCAGGCGGGTGCGGGCGAACTCGACGGCCTCCTGGGCGGCGACCAGCCGGCCCCGGTCCAGCGTCACGACGCGATCCGCGGTGCGCGCCGCCTCCTTGGGATCGCGGGTGGCGAACAGGACGGTGCCCCCCGCGCGCGCGTGCGCACGCAGCCGGTCGTGCAGCCAGCGCCCCTCCTGGGCGGAGAGGCCGTCCGCGGGGTCGTCGAGCACGAGCGCGTGGGGGTCGGCGATCAATGCGCAGGCGAGGCCGAGACGGCGGTCCATGCCACGCGAGAGTGTGCTCAGCCGCTCGTTGCGCAGACCGACGAGGCCGACCGCGTCGAGGACTTCGTCGGCGCGGCGCACGGGCACACCGGCGGCGCAGCAGAGCATGCGCAGTTGTCCGCGGACCGTGCGAGCGGGATGGCCGGGGACATCGCCGAGGAGGACGCCCACCTCCCGGCAGGGGTGGGCGGCCCGGTGCAGCGGAAGGCCTCGGAAGTAGGTGATGCCGCGACCCGGTTGGAGTTCGAGCATGAGTCTGAGCGCCACCGTCTTGCCCGCACCGGGGGCTCCGAGGAGCGCGGTCACCTGGCCCGGCCGCGCCTCGAAGGACACGTCGTCGACGGCGGGCGGCAGCTCCTTGCGGGGGGTACCGGTCAGTCCGATCGCCTGAATCATTTACAACAAGATATCGCGGAATGTCCGCTTTTTCGGTTACCTCGACGTGTCCCGCCACCCGGCAGTCGGAGCTTCCGGGCGAGGGTCGACCGGCGTGAGCACGCCGAGGCGGTCCTCGATCTCCTGCGCGGCGGCCAAGCACAGGTCCTCCCGGAACGCGCGCCCGATGACCTGCACGCCGGTCGGCAGCCCGTCGCCGACTCCGGTGGGTACGGCGACCGCGGGAACGCCCACAAAGCTGGTCACCGTGCACAGGCGCATGCCCTCGGCGACCCGTTCCCGTCCCGCTTCGTCGCGTGACTCCAGGCCCGGCTCGACGGGCGGCTCGGTGAACACCGGTCCGAGCAGCAGCGGGTACTCGTCGAGGAACTCCGCCCAGGAGCGGCGGATGCCGAACCAGGTCCCCATCAGCTTCGTGAGCTCCGCGGCGCTCGCGGGCGGAGTCTTCTTCATGGCCATCTCGATGTAGCGGTCTCCGCCTTCGCCGAGCAGTGTGCGCACCACCGGCCAGGTCGGCGCGAACTCGGTCACGGTGATCCGGCCGTACGCCTCGAGCGCCTCGGCCATCCGCGGAACGTCCGTCACCTCCCGCACGTCGTACCCGGCGTCGCGCAAGGCGTCCGCTGCCGCCGCGACGGCCCCGCGGACCGCGGGGTGGACGCCGCGACCTCCGGGATCGGCGACAACCGCGACCTTGACCGGCCCCGGCAGCGGCTCGCCGTACAGGGGTGCCGGTACGGCCCGCGGGTCCCGCGGGTCGGTCCCGGCCAGCGCCTCGTACGCCAGTCGCAGGTCGGCGACGGTGCGGGCGAGGGGGCCGTCGGTGACCAGCATCTGCGAGGCCGGTCCGGGGTCGTCCGGGCCGAGGACGCGGTGGTCGGCGGGGAACCGCCCGGCGGTCGGCTTCAGCCCCGCCACACCGCAGAACGAGGCAGGGATCCGTACGGATCCACCGGAATCGTTGCCGAGACCGAGCGCGGCCATGCCGGTGGCGACGGCCACTCCGTCGCCTCCACTGCTGCCACCCGGAGTCCGGCTCCGGTCCCACGGGTTGACGGTGTCGCCGAACAACTCGCTGCGGGTGTGCATCCCGGCCAGGATCAGGGTGGGCATGTTGCTGTGCCCGATCGGTATGGCCCCGGCCGCGCGAAGCCGGGCCACCGGAGGCGCGTCCGCCGACGCCACCAGGTCGCGGAAACGTGGCGTTCCGAGCGTGGTCGGCACCCCTTCGACGGCGGTGGACTCCTTCACCGTGAACGGCACGCCGGCCAACGGTCCGAGCACGTCGCCCGCCGCCCGCCGCCGGTCCGCCTGGCCCGCGGCCTCACGGGCTCGCTCGGCCATCAGTTGCGTGACCGCGTTGACCTGCGGGTTGACCTCGGCGATGCGTTCCAGGTGGCTGTCGACCAGTTCGAGCGCCGATATCTCGCCGCCTCGGACCGCCTCCGCCTGGGCCGCAGCCGTCATTGCCCACAGGGCGTCCTGCCTGATCATCGTGCTCCCCGTTCCTGTGCCGACGTGTTCGTGCACGAACCATAGCCCGGAAGCGATACGATCGTATCGAAATAAGGAGGCCGACCGCGCATGCCCAAACAGGTGGACTACGAAAACCGACGCCGCCGGATCGCCGAGGCCGTCTTTCTCCTTTCCGACGAGCACGGACCGGAGGGAGTGAGCATGCGCGACGTCGCCGCCCGCGCACAGGTCTCTCTGGGCGCTGTCCAACGCTGCTTCCGCAGCAAGGAGGAGATGCTCCTGTTCGCCGTCGACCACGTCGGCGAACGCATCACCGAACGCGTGAGGGCACGCCTGGCCGCCGGCCCGGCCCAGTCGGCCGCCACCGCCCTGGGCCACGCGGTCGACGAGATCGCCCTGCTTCGCGAAGAACACCGCGCCGAAGCACGGATCTGGCTCGCCTTCGTCGCCCGGGCCGCGGTCGACGAGCCACTCGCCCGCCCGCTGAGGAACAGCTACGCGGCCCTCCAGAACCTCGTCGCCCGCCTCATCGCGGAGGCCACCGGGACGAGCCCGGCCGACGAAGGCACCGCACCGCCCGACCCGCAGGTCGAGGCCCGCACCCTGCTGGCCCTCGCCGACGGCCTCACCAGCCACGTGCTCATAGGCCACATGACCGCAGAGGAAGCCGAGGAAGTCCTGCACACACACCTGGTCGGCCTCTGGGAACGCCTCCGCGCCACCCGCCCCCGCGAGGCCGTCTGACACTGTGGGCGCCACTGGCCTGCGACGAGTGCGGCCACGCGATGCACGGGAGACCGCTGGCGGGTCACTTGTCAGCTGGTTCGCCGCTGGTCGACGACAGCCCTACCGATCAGCTGTCAGATCTCCGGACGCAGCATCGGCGGATTGAGCAGAGTCGCGCCACCGGCACGGAACAACTGCGCGGGACGCCCTCCCTGCCGGGTCGTCGTGCCGCCCGCGGGGACGAGGAAGCCGGGTGTGCCGGTCACCTTGCGGTGGAAGTTCCTCGGGTCGAGGACCACGCCCCATACCGCCTCGTAGACCCGGCGCAGCTCACCGACGGTGAACTCGGGTGGGCAGAAGGCGGTGGCGAGCGACGAGTACTCGATCTTGGAGCGCGCGCGCTCGACGCCGTCGGCCAGGATCTGCGCATGGTCGAAGGCGAGCGGCGCCGCCTGCTCCCCGTCCCTGCCGTAGCCCCCCTGCTGCAGCAGTTCCTCCACCGGCGCCCAGCGCGCGCTGTTGGCGTCGCCGCCGGCGCGGGGCGCGGGCAGGTCGGGAGCGAGCGCGAGATGGGCGACACTCACGACCCTCATCCGTGGATCGCGCTGCGGGTCGCCGTACGTCGCAAGCTGTTCCAGATGGGCGCCGTTGCCCTGCGCGGGCGCGGACGGGTCGTGTGCGCACAGGCCGGTCTCCTCGGCCAGCTCCCGTGCCGCCGCCTGCGCCAGGTCCTCGTCCGCCCGCACGAAGCCGCCCGGCAGCGCCCAGCGCCCCTGGAACGGGGACTCGCCCCTGCGCACCGCCAGAGCGCAGAGTGCGTGGCGGCGCACGGTCAGCACGACCAGGTCCACGGTGACGGCGAAGGGCGGGAACGCTGACGGGTCGTAGGGCATGCCGCGATCATAGTCGTCTTCCTGACGATAAACACTCCCTTCGGTTGTCGCTTCGGGTCCGGTCCGCTTCCTCCGGAACCAGGTCCGACCGCTCCCCCATGCTCGCAGGGCGCCCTGCCGGACGCACCGGACGCGAGGGTCCCGAAGCCGGTCGGACGGCGCCGGCGGCTCGGCCGGCCCCCGACCCGGAACGATCACGCGCCCGGGAAACGATCACGCGGTGCCCTCGCCGCCCTCCCCGTCCGGACCTCGGCGGATCGTGAACCCGTGCGAGGCGGCACCCCTTCCCGCACGCGAGGGCGCGTCGCCCCCGGTCGGGCCGCCATCGCCGGGATGCCGGGGCCGGGTGACGTCCACAGCGGGGGGACGTCGGCCCGCCTGCCCACCGTGCCGGGGCGGGCGCGCCCTGCGGCGCCGTCGGGAGGCGGCCCGACGCCCCCGCGACGTCGCGGGGGCGTCGGGCCGCAGAGCGGAACGGCCCGTCTCCCGCCCCTCCTCCCCCCGCTCCGTGCGTGCCGACCGCAGGCAGCGGCGGACGGACTCTGGATCCAGACCCTCGTTGCACGCCTGGTGCAGCAGCCGGGCGAAGAGGTAGTCCGAGTCGGCGCCCAGAGCCATGGCGAGGGCCTCACGGGCCTCGACCTCGTCGCCGGTCGACCAGGCGACCCACCCGGCGAGCGTCAGCGGCGCGGCGGCGTGCTCACTGTAGGACCGGACGCAACGGCGGGCCAGGGCACGCCACAGCCGCAGCGCCGGAGCCGCTTCCGCGCCCTCCATCCACTCCGCGGCACGATCGCGCGTCGTACGGTCCTGCAGGCCCAGGATGATGGCGGCGGCCTCGTCGTGGCCGATCAGGCCGTCGTCACGGAGGTCGACCGACCGGGCACCGGACACGGGCGGCGCGTCGGCGAGCCGCGCCATCACCCGCTCGGCCAGATCGAGCGTCTCCTGCGCGACGGCCTCACGACCCTCACCGCTCAGGATCCGCGGCGTGAGCGTCAGATTCGCGGCGTCCAGCGCGACCTCCTGCTCGAAGGCGGCGGACGTCTCCCAGGGACTGAGTCTGATCCGGAACTCCTTGAGGGTCCCGCGCACTTGGAGGCCCGCGTACGTCGCGGCGGCCGCCAGCACGGAGGTACCGGGCAGGCCCATCGCACGCCCCTCGGGCGGGCAGCAGCTCGGGTCCGGGCAGCAGTACGACCAGAAGCGGCCCTCCGAGAGGCACAGGGCCTCGACCACGGGGACGTCGAGGCTGCCGCAGGCCGTGCGCAGCGCCTGGGCCAGCGGCCGGAGGCGCTCCATCACGTCACGCCCCGTCTCCGAGGCGGCCGGCTCCTGGACCAGGTAGGCGACCATCCTTTCCGGCTTGGCCCCTCTGCGCTCGCTGCCGGCGACCAGGCCGTGCGCGAGCTGCTGGGCCACGGCCGGCCAGTCGCCCTGCTGAACGGGGATGCCGGTGCGGGCGCGCGCTCCGAACCTCCCCTGCCTCTCGCGGTCCCGCAGCGCCGCCAGCACGATGCTGTCCTCGGGGCGGTACCCGAGCAGATAGGGCAGGGCGTCAGCCAGCTCGGCCGGGGTGCGCAGCGTGACCTGGGCCTCGCCGCACGGGACCGGCGCGCCCTCGTGCCCCAGGTCGGTGAAGGGCCGGCCGCCCTCACGCGCGGAACCGCCCATGTCGCCGATACCGGAAGAACCCGCTGATTCGTCGTGATTCGTCATGCGGACACCATCTCGCGAATCGCCACGGCCCGTTCGGGCCTGTGGACAACCACCTTGTGGACAACCGCTGCGAGACAACCGACCTACGGACGACCGACCCGAGGACGACCGACCTGGGGTCGACAGGCCTGGGGACGACCGCTCACCCCGATGCGGCGAGCACCAAGGGCAGGACCTGTCCGCCGCCTGCCCGGCGGAGCAGGCGGGCGGCGACGGCAAGGGTCCAGCCCGAGTCGGTGTAGTCGTCCACCAGCAGAAGGGGCCCCGGAGTCCGGCTCAGGGCGTCCGCCAGGTCCTGAGGGACGGTGAAGGCCCCGGACAGCGCCCTGAGGCGTTGGGCGGAGTTGCTGCGGCGCGGCGCGTGCCCGGTGTCCGGCGCGGTGTACGCCAGGGAGCCCAGATGGGGAATGCGGCCGACGGTCGCGATTCCCCGGGCCAGGGAGGCCACCAGTTCCGGCCTGGCCAGGGAGGGCACGCAGACGACTCCCACCGGTCTGGCGACGGCGTCCGGGCCGTTCGCCGCCCAGCCGCCCGGGGAGCGCGCCCAGTCGGCGAGCACGTCCACCGCCGCCCGCAGGACGTCGTCGGGGACCGGCCCGTCCGGCGCGTTCTCGGCCAGGAGCGGGCGCAGCCGGTTGCCCCAGCCGATGTCCGAGAGCCGGCCCAGGGCGCGCCCGGTGGCGCACTGCTCCGCCGCCGGGATGCGCCCCTTGAGCTCGATGCCCAGTGCGGGCATCCCGGTCGGCCACATCCGGCGGGGCTCCACCTCCACCCCGGGGCGGTCCAGTTCCTTCACCGCCGCGGTCAGGGTCTCGGCCGAGACGGAGGAATCGGCCCACGCCCCCGCACAGTTGTCGCAGCGGCCGCAGGGCGCCGCCCCCTCGTCGTCCAGCTGCCGCCGCAGGAACTCCATCCGGCACTGATCCGTGCTCACGTAGTCGCGCATGGCCTGCTGTTCGGCCGCCCGCTGCCGCGCGACCCACGCGTAGCGCTCCGCGTCGTAGACCCATTCCTCGCCGGTGGTGATCCAGCCGCCCTTCACCCGCTTGACCGCCCCGTCCACGTCGAGGACCTTGAGCATGGTCTCCAGCCGGGTGCGCCGCAGGTCGACGACGGCCTCCAGGGCCGGCACGGACAGCGGACGCCCCGCCTCGGCCAGGGCGGCGAGGGTCTGGCGCACCTGCGCCTCGGGCGGAAAGGCCGTGTCGGCGAAGTAACGCCAGATGGCCGCGTCCTCCTTGCCCGGCAGCAGCAGCACCTCGGCGTGGGCCACACCGCGGCCCGCGCGGCCCACCTGCTGGTAGTAGGCGATCGGGGAGGACGGTGAGCCCAGGTGCACCACGAAGCCCAGGTCCGGCTTGTCGAAGCCCATGCCCAACGCCGACGTCGCGACCAGCGCCTTGACCCGGTTGCCCAGGAGGTCCGCCTCGGCCTGCAGACGGTCCGCGTTCTCGGTGCGTCCCGTGTACGACGCCACCGGGAAGCCGCGCTGCCTCAGATAGGCGGTGGCCTCCTCGGCCGCGGCGACGGTGAGGGCGTAGATGATCCCCGAGCCGGGCAACTCGTCCAGGTGCTCGGCGAGCCAGCCCAGACGGTGGGCGGCGTCCGGCAGTCGCACCACGCCCAACCTCAGGCTCTCCCGCTCCAGGGGGCCCCGCAGCACCAACGCCTCGCCCGCGCCCGTCCCCAACTGCTCGGCCACGTCGGCGGTGACCCGCGCGTTCGCGGTCGCGGTCGTGGCCAGCACCGGCACACCGGGAGCGAGCTCGGCGAGCATCGCCCGCAGCCGGCGGTAGTCGGGGCGGAAGTCATGGCCCCAGTCGGAGATGCAGTGCGCCTCGTCGACCACGAGCAGACCGGTCGTGGCCGCGAGTTTGGGCAGCGTCTGGTCCCGGAAGTCGACGGAGTTGAGGCGCTCCGGGCTCACCAGGAGGACGTCGGTCTCGCCGCGCTCCACCTCCTCGTGGATGGCGTCCCACTCCTCGGGGTTGGCCGAGTTGATCGTGCGCGCCCTGATCCCGGCGCGTGCCGCCGACTCGACCTGGTTGCGCATCAGCGCCAGCAGCGGCGAGACGATCACCGTCGGTCCGCAGCCGCGCCGGCGCAGCAGGGCGGTCGCCACGAAGTACACCGCCGACTTGCCCCAGCCGGTGCGCTGCACCACAAGGGCACGCCGGCGCTCCTGGACCAGGGCGGCCACCGCCTGCCACTGGTCCTCCCGCAGCCGGGCCGAACCCCCCGGCCCGCCGACGAGCTCGGCGAGGATGGCATCGGCTTCGGCGCGGAGCTCCAGATCGTCCATGCCCCCATGCAACCCGACGGCACTGACAATCGGCCACTTCACCGCGAGTGATAGCGTGGTCACAGCACGTCGACGGACCGGGGACGGCCCAAGAGCGGACCGGGAGCGGACCGGGAACGGCCCGGGAACGGGTCGAGACCGACGGCCTGAGGCATCGAGGCCGGGTCGGCAGGGCGCGCCGGCCCGTCGGGGCGGGGTGCCGCGACGGGGGTGCGCGACGTCGCACGGTGAGACGTTCACCCTGGTCCTGGCCGCGTCCGCGTGCCCTCCCCGCTCCCGGGGAACGCGGCGGGAGGGCCGGGGGTACGCGGGGCGCGGGGGCGAGGGAGGGGATATAGGCCACAGATCACCTGAAACCGGTCGGGCGCCTCAATTGCTCGTTGCCGCATTCCAGTTCGACGGCGAGAATTGAAGTCCACTCCCCGCACGGCTCGTCGACAGTCCGTCAGGGCTCCGCCGTGGTGTGCGCTTCCCCAGTCCGACCCCGCCAGTCCGACCCCGCCCCCCATGTGGGCGCGCAGCCGAAGGGAGGATCGTGACCTTCGGATTCGCTTCGTCACCGGCGGCATCCCCGTCGGGTCCAGGCGGGTCGTCCGCCGCTTCCGCCAACCCTCTGGTGCGGATGCTCGAACCGGCGGAGTGGGCGGCCGCGGGCATTCCGCTGCTGCGCGACCCCCGGGAAGTGGTGAGCGGGCTGCACGCCCGGCACCGGCCTCGGCCGGCCACCGCCGTGGTGGCCGTCCTCGATCCGGACGAACGCCTGCGGGCAAGCGCCTCGTTCATCCGCAGACCCGCCCCGGCGGACGGCTGGATGTTCCGTAACGCGCTGCTCGACCAGTTGCGTCGCGTCATCCCGCACGACCTGCGGCGCCGCACTCCGGCGCGCACCGCGGTACTGCTCTACTGCCGGGAGGGCGAGGCGGGTTGGACGGAGGAGGACGGAGCGTGGATGTGGGGTCTGCGCGACGCGTGTACGTTGCACGGCCTGCGCTGCGGCGCGTACATCACGCTGACCCGCGACGGCTGGCAGGTCCTCGGCGAGGGCCGCGGCGGACGCCGCCCGAACTCGGACTCGCCTGCCGAGGCGTTCGACCTGCTGGGGGCACCGCCTCCGCGACCGCGCACCGGAGGTGCCGGCTCGGAGGTGCTGCGCCGGGCCGCCGCCCGCTGACCTGTACGGTCACGCCGGAGGGGCGCCGTACAGGTGCCGCCGATGCGGCACCCGACGCGACGTCCCGGACCGCTCAGACGCCCGCGCCCAGCACCGAGTTGATCTGCTCGGGGTCACCGCAGACGATCAGCAGGGCACCCGCCCGGCCGCGGGCCAACGGCAGGGCGGCGGCGACGGAGTCACCGGTTCCTCCGTTGACGGCGACCACGACCACCGGACGGACGGCGGCACGGGACACGACGGCGGCTGCGGCGTAGAACACGTCGTCACCGGCGTCGTGCTGCCCCCAGTAGGCGACCTCACCGAAGGACAGTTCGTGCGCCGCCCACGGGTGCGGGTCGCCGGTGGTGATCACCAGCACGTCGCCGGGGGCGCGGCCGGCCTCCAGCAACAGGTCGACGGCTTCCTCGGCGGCGTCCAGCGCGCCCTCGGCGGAAGCCGGAATCAGCTGGATCTGCGCCGTGGCCGCCGCGGTGGGCGGCTCGGGCTTGGCAGCTGCCGGCTCGCGCGAAGTGCGCTGGGCCGGCATCGGCCGTGCGGGCCCCGGACGGCCTGGACGTGCCGGGGCAGCCGGGCGGGGGCCGGGAACGGGACGAGGGGTCGGCGCGGTACGTCCGCCAGTGGCGGCGCGGGGACCCTGGGCACTCTCGTGAATCTGAGGCTCCTCGGGAATGAGAGGCATGAGCTGATTTTTATCAAACGCCGGTGCGACAAGCCTCGGCGGGTGGGGTTGGGTGGGATCGGAACGCGGGTCAGAAGTCGAAGCCCAACTGGCCTTCGATCTCCGGTGCGTTTCCGGCCACCCAGCTGCGGACCTTCTTGAGATGCCGCCACTGGGGCAGCGCATCAAGATACGCCCACGACAAACGGTGGTACGGGGTGGGGCCCCGGTCCTCCAGTGCGGCCCGATGCACGGGAGAGGGATACCCGGCGTTGGCCGCAAAGGCGAAGTCTGCATGGTCGACGCCCAGTTCGGCCATCATTTTGTCACGATGGACCTTGGCGATGACCGAGGCGGCCGCAACGACCACACACGACTGATCGCCCTTGATCACCGTACGGACCTTCCAGGGCGCCCCGAGGTAGTCGTGCTTCCCGTCGAGGATGACCGCGTCCGGGCGTACGGGCAGCGCCTCAAGGGCGCGGACCGCCGCGAGCCGGAGGGCCGCGGTCATCCCCAGGTCGTCGATCTCCTCTGGGGAGGCGTCCCCGAGCGCGTACGCGGTCACCCACTCCTTGAGCAGCGGCGCCAACTCGGTACGCCGTTTGGCGGTCAGCAGCTTGGAGTCGGTGAGGCCCTCGGGCGGTCGACGCAGGCCCGTGACCGCCGCGCAGACGGTGACCGGGCCGGCCCACGCGCCGCGCCCCACCTCATCGACACCGGCGATGACCTTCGCTCCGGTCGTTGCGCGAAGGGAGCGCTCGACGGTGTGAGTAGGTGGTTCGTACGGCATGGCGCCCCTAGCCTACGCCGCCTGGATCTCCTCGCGACACCCCGGTTCCCCTCACCTCGCCGGCGGCCGCACGGATTCGCACCCGCACAGCGTCGAGCGAGGACCGAGCGAAGACCGCTCCGGGGTGGAGGTTCGGCGGAAGCGGAGGCCGGCGGGGTCCGGAAGCACGGTCACGTCACCGACATCGGACGTCCGGCGCCGCCACGGGTGCCCGTGAGCCCCTTCGGCGCCGGTCGTCCATGGCAGGGCCCGCACGACCGCCACCGGGCAAGGGACTTGACGACGTAGCATCCGCAACGCCTCCCCCGACGGCGCGGGATCGTACGTGCACAGGGCGCATGCGGGCGAGCCGGCAACGCGGCGAGGTGCCGTGGCGGTCGTCGCGCGCCCGCTGTGGGACACGGGGCTGCCCTCAGGTCGACGGCGGCGCCCACCGCGGCAGTGGCTCCGTGCGCCGCAGCCACTCCTCGGGCGGCGACCCGGCCGTCCCGGCGGCGAGCACCCCGCCCACGATGGCGCAGTTCGTGTCCACGTCGCCGCCGACCTGCGCGGTCGACCAGAACGCCTGCTCGTAGTCACCGAGGGCGCGCGCGGCCGACCACAGCGCGAAGGGCACCGTGTCGTGCGCCGTCGTACGCCGTCCGCAGCCCAGCACCGCCGCCACGGTCGTCGCGTCGGAGTAGTCCAGCATGTCCCGCGCCCTGCGCAGCCCCGCTCCGACGGCGCTCTTCGGGACGAGCGCGACGACACCGTCCAGCAGGGCCGCGGGGGTGGGAAGCCCTGCCGGGTCGGCGGCCAGGGCGGCCGCCGCGGCGACGGCCATGGCTCCCACCACGGCCTCCCGGTGCTGGTGGGTGGGGTAGGCGGAGATCTCCGCCTGATGGGTGGCCTGCTCGGGGTCGTCGGCGTACCAGGCGCCCAGGGGCGCGATGCGCATCGCCGCGCCGTTGCCCCACGATCCGCGCCCGTCGAACAGGGCAGCGGCCAGCTCACGCCAGTCGCCGCCCTCCCGGACGAGCCTGAGCAGGCGGTTCACGGCGGGCCCGTAGCCCCGGTCGAAGTCGTGGTGCTCGGCGAACGAACGGGCCAGGTCGTCCTGGTCGACACGGCGGTGCCGGGTCAGGACGGAGACGACGGAGCAGGCCATCTCCGTGTCGTCCGTCCACTGCCATGTGCCGGGTGGCAGCTCGCGGTTCCTGAGCAAGGGGTGGTTCGCGGGGACGAAGAACTGTGAACCCAGTGCGTCCCCCACCGCCAGTCCGCGCAGGCTGGCCAGGGCGCGCTCCAGGCGCCCGTCGAATGAGGAGTCAGCGATCATCGCCCTGCCACTTTATCCGCCCGCACCGTGATCCGGCAGGGACACCCTGACCCTTCGGAGATCATCCGGTCATCCCATCCAGCTGGTCATCCCATCCAGTAGGGCTGCGGGTCACGCCAGCGCTCGAACGGACGATCGATTCGATACTTTCCGTCGTCCCCGAGGACGAGGGTGCGCGTCTCGCCGTTGCCCGGGTTCGAGAGCGATTCGAACTCCGCGACGGTCCAGTGGAACCAGCGCATGCAGAACAGACGCATGGCCAGCCCATGGGTCACCAGCAGCACGTTGGGCGGATGGTCCGGCGCCTCGAAGCTGCGGTACAGGCTCTCCAGGAAGCCGCCCACCCGGTCGTAGACGTCGGCGCCGGACTCCCCCTGGGCGAAGCGGTAGAAGAAGTGCCCGTAGGCGTCCCGGTACGCCTTCTGGAGCCGGACGTCGTCGCGGTCCTGCCAGTTCCCCCAGTCCTGCTCGCGCAACCGGGGCTCTTCGCGGATCCGCACGAGGTCGGGGTCCAGGCGGAAGGCGCGGAGGGTCTCGTGCGTACGACGGTAGGGGGACACGTACACGCTGACGTGCTCCCTGCCGAAGGCCTCACGAAGTCGCTTGCCCGTCTCCTCCGCCTGCCGCCACCCCTTCTCGGTGAGCGGCAGCGAGTGGTCGGGCTCGCGTTCGTACACGGTGTCATCGGCATTGCCCACCGACTCGCCGTGCCGGACAAGGACGATGCGCCGTGGTCGTGCCATGCCAAAACCCTAGATCGGGTGACGCCCGCACGGGCAATCGAGGGGCCTCCGTATGGCTTTCATGCCGAATTGCGCATGTTCATACGGTCCAGGCGGACTCCAGGTCGACGAGGTCACCCGTGAGCGCCGCGACATCCGCCTCCGTCTGAGCCCTCAGCGCCAGGCGCTCCACCCGCTCCTCACGGTACTTTCCGTGCTCGGCGGCCGACTGCCACATCGACAGGACCAGGAACTCGTGTCCCGGCGCCTCACCGAAGAGCCCGCGGATCATGCCCGGTGAGCCCGCCATGGCCGGGTTCCAGACCTTCTCCTGCATCAGCGCGAAATGCTCCGCCCGCTCCTCGTGCACCCTCAGGTGCGCGACCCTCACCAGGTCGGCGTCCGTGAAGCGCGGCTCGAAGCCGGTCTTCACGTCGAAGCGGTGATCGAACAGCCTGACCTGCTGGTCCTTGAACGTGCCCGACTGCGCGGCGGCCAGCCGGTCATGCGATCGCGCCATGAACGAGTCGTAGAAGGCGCGGCTCTCCCAGAACGCGAAGACATGCACCACGCCGGGCCTGCTCCGGCTCCAGCCACCACCTTGTCCCCGGAAACCCGGCTCACCCAGCAGCCCCGCCCACTTTCGCTGCCCCCGCTCGAAGCCGCGGCGGTCCACCACGGTGCAGCGAATCCACTTGACCAGCACCGCGCCATCGTAAGGCCCCGTACGCGGCAGCGGTCCTACTCCGGCCGAGTCCACCCGGGCGAGCGCAGCCGCACAGGAGGCACAATGGACAACCGGCTCTCTTTGTAAGGCAGTTCACACCGGGCGCGTGGAGAAGTCGGGGACGGGGAGGAGACGCGGGATGAGCGGTTTCAACAAGGGCATCCACAAGGTCGAGCTCGCGGTGAAGTGGGATCCGAGTCCGCCCGGCCAGCCGCCCACCGATCTCGACATCGTGGCCGCGACCTACCCGGCCTCGGCGCCTTACGGCGATCCGGCCTACGTCGTGCACTTCGACAGCCGCTCCCCCGACGGCACGATCTACCTCAACCGCGACAGCGTCGACGGCAGGGGCTTCGGCTGGGACGAGGTCATGACGATGGAACTCGACCGGCTCGACGAGCGGTACGCGCGCGTGGTGGCCGGTGTCGTCATCCAGCAGCGCACGGGCCGCAGGACGTTCGCGGGCGTGCTGAACCCCGCGTTCCGTCTGCGTGAGGGGTACACCGTCCTCGCCGGGGACCAGTTCGGCACCGTCCTCGGAGCGACGGCGGCGACCCTGGCCGAGTTCGTGCGCGACGGCTCAGGAGAGTGGGTGCTCGTCCCCGGGGTCCATGGCTACGACACGGACCCGGACGGTTTCGTCCGGGCGATGGGCGAGTCCCGCGACTCGGCGCCCCGCGACTCCTGAGCCCGCCCGGGCAGACGCCGGCGAGGGGCGCCCGGAACCGATCCGGACACCCCTCGCCACCAGCCACTACGCGAACTCGCGCCTCAGGGCGATCGCCGCGTCAAAAGCGACTCGGCCCTGTTCAGCTGCAACCGCTGGTCGAGCCGCAGCCCTCGCAGATGTAGCAGGAGCCCGCCCGCTGCATCTTCGTGCCGCAGGAGAAGCACAGCGGGGCGTCCGCCTGGATGCCCAGCTGCATCTCCACCAGCTCGGCGCTGGTGTGCGCCTGCTGCGGGGCCGGCGGTGCCGAGGCGGCCTCGGGCTTCGGCGTGGCGACCGCCTTCAGCTCCTGGGCGCGCGGCGCCGACTGGGCCAGGCCCTCCACGTCGACGTCCTCCTCGGAGGCCTCGTACGAGCCGGTCTCCAGGTGGCGCTGACGCTCGTCCGCGGAGTGGATGCCGAGCGCGGAGCGCGTCTCGAAGGGCAGGAAGTCCAGCGCCAGGCGGCGGAAGATGTAGTCGACGATCGACTGGGCCAT
This sequence comes from Streptomyces sp. NPDC048664, assembly GCF_040650555.1. Lineage (NCBI taxonomy): Bacteria > Bacillati > Actinomycetota > Actinomycetes > Kitasatosporales > Streptomycetaceae > Streptomyces > Streptomyces sp. NPDC048664. The sequence continues at coordinate 123,538 of NZ_JBEZHK010000012.1, forward strand.
CCGCACATCCGGGTCGTCCGTCATACCGGCCGGCTCGAAGCGCATGTTCGTGAACTTGGAGACGTAGGTCTCCAGCGGCACGCCGTACTGCAGGCCCACCGAGACGGCGATGGAGAAGGCGTCCATCATGCCAGCGAGAGTCGAACCCTGCTTGGACATCTTGAGGAAGACCTCGCCCAGACCGTCGTCCGGGTAGGAATTGGCGGTCATGTAGCCCTCGGCGCCACCGACCGTGAAGGACGTGGTGATCCCGGGACGGCCCTTGGGCAGGCGCTTGCGGACCGGGCGGTACTCGACGACCTTCTCGACCTGCGGCTCCGCGGCTTGCGCCTCGGCCTTCTCCTGCGCCGGCTCCTTCTTCTTGGCGGAGAGCGGCTGGCCGACCTTGCAGTTGTCGCGGTAGATGGCGAGCGCCTTGATGCCGAGCTTCCAGGCCTCGAAGTAGATCTCCTCGACCTCCTCGACGGACGCCGACTCCGGCATGTTGACCGTCTTGGAGATGGCGCCGGAGATCCACGGCTGGATCGCGGCCATCATCCGCACGTGGCCCATCGGGGAGATGGCACGCTCGCCCATGGCGCAGTCGAAGACCTCGTAGTGCTCCTGCTTGAGGCTCGGCGCGTCGATCACATTGCCGTGCTCGGCGATGTGGGCGACGATCGCCTCGATCTGCTCCTCCTGGTAGCCGAGGCGGCGCAGCGCCTGCGGCACGGTGCCGTTGACGATCTGCATCGAGCCGCCGCCGACCAGCTTCTTGAACTTGACCAGCGCCAGGTCGGGCTCGACACCGGTGGTGTCGCAGGACATCGCGAGACCGATGGTGCCGGTCGGCGCGAGCACGGACGCCTGGGAGTTGCGGAACCCGTTCTTCTCACCGAGGCGGAGCACGTCCTGCCAGGCCTCCGTGGCGGCGGCCCACACCGGGGTGTCCAGGTCGTCCATGCGCACGGCCGTGGTGTTGGCGTCCGCGTGCTGCTTCATGACGCGCAGGTGCGGCTGCTCGTTGCGGGCGTAGCCGTCGTAGGGGCCGACGACCGCGGCCAGCTCGGCCGAACGCTTGTACGCCGTTCCGGTCATCAGGGAGGTGATGGCGCCGGCGAGGGCGCGACCGCCGTCCGAGTCGTACGCGTGGCCGGTCGCCATGAGGAGGGCGCCGAGGTTCGCGTAGCCGATGCCGAGCTGGCGGAAGGCGCGGGTGTTCTCACCGATCTTCTGGGTCGGGAAGTCGGCGAAGCAGATCGAGATGTCCATCGCGGAGATGACCAGCTCGACGACCTTGGCGAAGCGCTCGACGTCGAAGGACTGGTTGCCCTTGCCGTCGTCCTTGAGGAACTTCATCAGGTTCAGCGAGGCGAGGTTGCAGGACGTGTTGTCCAGGTGCATGTACTCGCTGCACGGGTTCGAGCCGTTGATACGGCCGGACTCCGGGCACGTGTGCCAGTGGTTGATCGTGTCGTCGTACTGGATGCCGGGGTCGGCGCAGGCCCAAGCGGCCTCGGCCATCTTGCGGAAGAGCGCCTTGGCGTCGACCTCCTCGATGACCTCACCGGTCATCCGGGCGCGCAGCCCGAAGTTCGTGCCGCCCTCGACCGCCTTCATGAAGGTGTCGTTGACGCGAACCGAGTTGTTGGCGTTCTGGTACTGGACGGAGGTGATGTCCTCTCCGCCGAGGTCCATGTCGAAGCCCGCGTCGCGCAGCGCGCGGATCTTCGCCTCCTCGGTGACCTTGGTCTCGATGAAGTCCTCGACGTCCGGGTGGTCGACGTCCAGGATGACCATCTTGGCGGCGCGGCGGGTGGCGCCGCCCGACTTGATCGTTCCCGCCGAGGCGTCGGCGCCGCGCATGAACGAGACGGGGCCCGAGGCGTTGCCGCCGGAGGAGAGCAGCTCCTTGGAGGAGCGGATGCGGGAGAGGTTCAGGCCGGCGCCCGAGCCGCCCTTGAAGATCATGCCCTCTTCCTTGTACCAGTCGAGGATCGACTCCATGGAGTCGTCGACGGACAGGATGAAGCAGGCGGAGACCTGCTGGGGCTGCGTGGTCCCGACGTTGAACCAGACCGGGCTGTTGAAGCTGAAGATCTGGTGCAGGAGGGCGTACGCCAGCTCGTGCTCGAAGATCTCCGCGTCGGCGGGGGAGGCGAAGTACGCGTGCTCCTCGCCGGCCTTGCGGTACGTCTTCACGATGCGGTCGATCAGCTGCTTGAGGCCGGTCTCGCGCTGCGGGGTGCCGACGGCACCGCGGAAGTACTTGCTGGTGACGATGTTGACCGCGTTCACCGACCAGAACTCGGGGAACTCGACGCCACGCTGCTCGAAGTTGACCGAGCCGTCGCGCCAGTTGGTCATGACGACATCACGACGCGCCCACTCGACCTCGTCGTACGGGTGCACGCCCGGGGTCGTGTGGATGCGCTCGACACGCAGTCCCTTGGTGGCCTTCCCGCCCTTGGCCCGGGAACCTCGTGCCGGACCGCTCGCCGTCTCTGTCATGCCGCCTCCCTGTATCGGGCAAAAACGCCCTGAAGTGCCCTTTTGTTCCCAGAGCACTGTGTTCTGTCTGCTTGCCACGCGCGCCGTACAGGGCGTGCGTGGCGGGTCTGTGTGCGCCGCCGACGAGGCCGGTTCCGCCCGGCCCGTCCGTCAGTCGGCGGCGGTGGCGGGCGCGGGGGCGCCGGCCGCCCCCTCGGTCCCGCGGTCGCTCCCCTGGTGCTCCACGTCCGGCTCGTCACCCACGGCTGGGCACGCGCGCTCCCGCTTCCTGAGTTCCACGACGGCGGCCTCGAAGTCGTCCAACGAGTCGAACGCCCGGTAGACGGACGCGAACCTCAGATAGGCGACGAGGTCGAGTTCCTGGAGGGGGCCGAGTATGGCCAGGCCCACGTCATGGGTGGTCAGTTCGGCGCCCCCGGTGGCGCGCAGCGCCTCCTCGACCCGCTGGCCGAGCTGGGCGAGCGCGTCCTCGGTGACAGGTCGCCCCTGGCATGCCTTGCGCACACCGTTGATGACCTTGGTACGGCTGAACGGCTCGGTGACTCCCGACCGCTTGACCACCATGAGCGAGCACGTCTCCACGGTCGTGAAACGACGGGAGCAGCCGGGGCACTGGCGGCGCCTGCGAATGGACGTGCCGTCGTCGGTCGTACGACTGTCGACGACGCGGCTGTCCGGGTGCCTGCAGAAGGGGCAGTGCATGGCTCCAACCCTCCTTTTCAGCACGACTCATGAGCCTCGCCGGACCACATGGGCCCCTCGAAGCAGCCCCAAGCATAGGCGATCGCATGGGGCGCGGAGACCAGGGGCACCACAACTTGTGGGACGCCGTCGAAATCCGACCACTACATATAGCGATTGCCTCGCACATACAGCTACGACACGCCAACGGCGGCGCGGATTGGCAAGTGCCAGGGCGCGCATCGGCGCGCGTCCCGGGGTCGCGCGCGCACGGACCGTGCACGGATACGCGGATACGGTGGACGGCGCACGGAGGAAGAGGGCCGGAACCCGGCTCGCGGTGCGACGGGTGGCAGACTGAGCGGCGACCCGTGGTGACCCACGGGGCCCGCGTCCCCCGGCGGTGAAGGGTAGCGCAGGAGGGACTCCCGACCCCTCGGAGTCCACGTCGGCCATACACCCGGGCCCGCGATCACGTCAGATAATTCGCCGTTTTTCACTCGAACGTGTGTTTGGCGCAACCTTTCGAAAGCAACTACCGTTGTGCTGCACGGGAGACCATCGAGAGGGGCCGACGTGACCACCACCGCAGACAGTGCCACCATCACTGCCCAGGACCGCTCCGAGGGCCGACTCGATCCGGTGCATGCCATGAACGAAGCCACGAACCATGAGGAACCAAAGAGGTCCCTCCCCGGCCGACCTCCAGGCATCCGCGCGGACAGTTCGGGCCTGACCGACCGGCAGCGCCGGGTGATCGAGGTCATCCGGGACTCCGTGCAGCGGCGCGGCTACCCGCCGTCGATGCGCGAGATCGGGCAGGCCGTGGGCCTGTCCAGCACCTCCTCGGTGGCACATCAGCTCATGGCGCTCGAACGCAAGGGCTTCCTGCGCCGCGACCCGCACCGACCGCGCGCGTACGAGGTGCGGGGCTCGGACCAGTCGGCCTCCGTGCAGCCGACGGACACCGCGGGCAAGCCCGCCGCGTCGTACGTACCGCTGGTCGGCCGTATCGCCGCCGGTGGCCCCATCCTCGCCGAGGAGTCCGTGGAAGACGTCTTCCCGCTGCCTCGTCAGCTCGTCGGCGACGGCGAGCTCTTCGTCCTCAAGGTCGTCGGCGACTCCATGATCGAAGCCGCGATCTGCGACGGCGACTGGGTCACGGTCCGCCGCCAGCCCGTCGCCGAGAACGGCGACATCGTGGCGGCCATGCTCGACGGCGAGGCCACCGTGAAGCGCTTCAAGCGCGAGGACGGCCATGTCTGGCTGCTGCCGCACAACGCCGCCTATCAGCCCATCCCCGGTGACGAGGCGACAATCCTCGGCAAGGTCGTGGCGGTGCTGCGGCGGGTGTGACCCCGTCGCGGCGGGCGGGCTTCGCGACACTCGCCCCTGATCCGGGCCCCGGAACCTCTGCGCCGGTTCCGGGGCCCATGCTGTGCCCGCGCCCACCCGCGCCCCTGCCCCGTTGCCCCGTAGGAGCCGCCGAGATCCGCCCGGGGTCACACCCCCGGGCGGCCGGAGATCAGGCGCCCGCTTCCTTCGCGTCGGCGCCTTCCGTACCGGATTCCGGTGCGCTCGGCTCCTGGGGACCCGTTTCCCGCGCCGTGGCCGCGGCGTCGATCGCCGCCAGCGACCTGCGGACCTGGTTGCGGTCCGTCGTGTACCAGAAGTCGGGCAGCGAGGTCTTCAGATAGCCGCCGTAGCGTGCGGTGGCCAGCCGCTGATCCAGCACGGCGACCACGCCCCGGTCCCCCGATGCCCGTACGAGACGGCCGGCGCCCTGGGCCATCAGCAGCGCCGCGTGTGTGGCGGCCACCGCCATGAAGCCATTGCCGCCGGCGTCCTCGACGGCCTTCTGGCGCGCGCTCATCAGCGGGTCGTCGGGGCGCGGGAACGGGATCTTGTCCATGACCACCAGCTGGCAGCTGGGGCCGGGGACGTCGACGCCCTGCCAGAGCGAGAGGGTGCCGAAGAGGCAGGTCTTCGGATCGGCCGCGAAGTTCTTGATCAGCTCGCCGAGGGTCTCCTCGCCCTGGAGCAGGATCGGGAACTCGGGGATGCGGGTGCGCAGTTCCTCCGCGGCGAGCTGAGCGGCCCGCATCGAGGAGAAGAGCCCCAGAGTGCGGCCACCGGCCGCCTGGATCAGTTCCGTGAGCTCGTCCAGCATGTCCGCGCGGTCCCCGTCGCGAGCCGGACGGGCCAGGTGCTTCGCGACATACAGGATGCCCTGTCTCGGATAGTCGAACGGGGAGCCGACGTCGACGCCCTTCCACTGCGGGAGGTCGTCGCCCGCCGTGCCCTCGGGGGCGAGGCCGAGCGATGCCCCGACCCCGTTGAAATCGCCGCCCAGCTTCAGCGTGGCGGAGGTGAGGACCACCGAGCGGTCGGTGAAGAGCTTCTCCCGCAGAAGACCGGACACGGACATGGGGGCGACGCGCAGCGACGCCCCGAAGCGGTCATGACGCTCGTACCAGACGACGTCCCACTCCGATCCGTTGGTGATCCGCTCGGCCACGTCATGGATCGACTCCACGGACGCCAGCGCCTGCTTGCGGACGGCGTCCTCGTCCTGCACCGACTTGTCGCGGGTGCTGCCGAGGGACGAGATCACCGTGCGCGCGGCGTCGCGCAGCGCCATGAGCGCATATCCGAGGTCCTCCGGGATCTCCTCCAGCCGCCCGGGCAGAGCCAGCTCCATCAGCCTCTCGAAGCCCTCGGCGGCCGTCTGGAGCTGGTCGGCGGTGCGCTCGTCGACCAGCTTGGCCGCACGGCGCACCGCCCGGTTGACCTGGCCCGTCGTGAGTTCGCCGGTGGCGACGCCCGTCACCCTCGACACCAGTTCATGGGCCTCGTCCACGATCAGCACCTCGTGCTGCGGCAGGACCGGGGCGCCCTCGATGGCGTCGATGGCGAGCAGCGCGTGGTTGGTGACGATCACCTCGGCGAGCTTGGCGCGCTCGCGGGCCATCTCGGCGAAGCACTCGGCCCCGTACGCGCACTTCGACGCGCCCAGGCACTCGCGGGAGGAGACCGACACCTGCGCCCAGGCACGGTCCGAGACACCCGGGGTGAGATCGTCCCGGTCGCCGCTCTCCGTCTCCTGGGACCAGTCGCGCAACCGCAGCAGGTCCTGGCCGAGCTTGCTGGTGGGCGCGGCGGCCTCGAACTGGTCGAAGAGGCCGTCCTCCTCGTCCTGCGGGACGCCCTCGTGCAGACGGTGCAGACACAGGTAGTTCGACCGGCCCTTGAGCATCGCGAACTCGGGGCGGCGGCGAAGCTGCGGGTGGAGCGCCTCCACCGTGCGCGGCAGATCGCGCTCCACGAGCTGGCGCTGCAGCGCCAGGGTCGCCGTCGCCACGACGACCGGCTCCCCGTGGGCCAGCGCCGGCACGAGGTAGCCCAGCGACTTTCCGGTGCCGGTGCCGGCCTGGACCAGCAGATGGGAACCGTCGTCGATCGCCTCCGCGACAGCTTCGGCCATGGTCACCTGACCGGGGCGTTCCGTGCCGCCCACGGCGGTGACGGCTGCGTGCAGGAGTTCGGGGAGTGAGGGCTTCGTCATAGCCCGACCAGCCTACGGCCCGGCACCGACAATCGGGCGCGCACACCGACAGCGCACCGGGGGCTCGTACGGCGCCCGAGGCGCTGCGGCGCGTGCGGGACCGGGGGCGAGTGGGGCACGTGGCTCCTCGGTGGGGCGGCGGGTGGGAAGAGGCGGAAGGGGGCGGCGAAGTCTGTTCCGGAGGCGGGAACCACGGGCTGCCGCGGGCCGTTACTGAGTGTGATGAGGTGGTGGCAGGGGGCGTGGGGCCCGCTCCCTGATCATCAGGGCGGCTCGTTTCCCGGGCAGGTCGAGCTCGGCCGAGAAGCGGAAGCCGGCGGTCAGGAAGGCGGCTACGGAGGGGGTGTTGCGCAGGTCCGGTTCGGCGACGACGCGCATACAGGAAGGGCGGTGGTCGAGGACGAGCTCGGCCACGGCACGCAGCAGGGTGGAGCCGAGGCCGCGACCGCGGTCGGCGACAGCTCCGATGAGGAGATGGATCCCGGTGTCGTGAGGACGGGCGGGGTAGTGGCGGGAGAGGGGATCGAGGTCCGCGCGGTAGATCTCCCAGTAGCTCATCGGGGTGCCGTCGAGAACCCCCAGGCAGGGGACGCTCCGGCCGTCCCCGGACAGCTGGGGGCGCAGATGCGACTCGGTCACGGAGCTGTCTCCGGCCAGGTCCCAGAAGACCGCCACGGCGGGGTCGTTCATCCAGCGGGAGATCAGCGGGAGATCCCGGTCGAGGACCACGGGAAGGAGGTGGAAGATGCCCGCGGGCGTGGAGGTGGTGGCCCAGTCGGCCACGTGATCGAGGAGATCGTCGTCCCACGACGGGCGAGACCGCCCGGCGCGCGAAGCGGCCTGCACGGGCTTCGCGAGAACGGCGGGTCCACCGTGTCCACCGGCCTCGGCGGACACAGCGGGCTCGGCGGGCTCGGCGGGCTCGGCGGGCTCGGCGGGAGCCATGCGAGCGGGGGCGGGTTTCGGCTCGCCGGTCGCCTCCGGCGGGTGGGGCAGGGCGTCTGTCGGGCCTGCCGCTGTGGGGAGGCCGGGCGGCGGCCCTGCGGCGCCGCCGGGCCCCTCGGTCGGATCCGGCTGCTCCCCTGTCGGTAGGGCCGTCTCGGGCCTGGTGGCGCGTCCGGGAGGGCCGGTCGGTCCTGGGGAGCTGCTCGGCTCGGACGCGTCGGGAGGTGCGGTCGGGTCGTCGCGTTCGGTGAGGGCCGCCGGTACGCCGCCGCTCTCCTCCTGCTGCGCCCTCAAGGCCAGAAACAGCTCGGGGAGGCGCAGGTCGAGGGTGTCCTCGCAGTCCGAACCGACCCGTGGTCCGTGACAGGCGGCGGTCTCCGACCGGGGATCGGCATCGGACACCGTGCTGGACTCCGTGGCGGGGGCCGAGGCGGCGCCGGTGCCGGCACGGGCGTTGATGGGAGGCACGGCGGCGTTCCTCTCAGGAGTCGGGACGGGGCACGTCCGTCAGGAGTGAAGGGGGTTGGTGATGGTGATGTAGACGGACTGGGTGTCCACCGGGCCGACGAGTTCGTCCATGCCGTGCAGCCGGGTCAGGAGGTTCGCCTTGCAGCGCAGGACGGGGGATTCGAGGAGCCGGGCGGGAAGGGACGAGCGTGGGCGGCCGGCCTCGGTCGCGGCGCCGGTGAGGAAGCGGCGGAACGCGGCGATCAGCAGGCGTTCGTCGGCGAGGCGCTGCGATCCGAAGGCGCCGATGAGGCCGAACACGTTGTTGATGCCGAGGTAGTAGGCGAAGCGTTCGTCGGTCACGTCGTCGGGGACGAACGTGTCGCTGTGTTCTCCGATGCCGGGCAGCCGCGCGTCGAGTTCGGCGCGGCGGGACTCGCGGAAGTAGTAGCCCTGATTGTCCCGGTAGCGGCCGCCCGTGGGCCAGCCCGCCGGGTCCAGCAGGACCACGGTGTTCTGCTGGTGTGCCTCCAGGGCGACTCCGGCCTCGCCGTCCAGCCAGAGCACCGGACGGACCACCTGTTCGAGGTAGCGCAGGAACCATTCGGTGGCGACGGCGTCGCGCGAGCGGCCGGTGCGCCCGGCGAGACGGGTGACGATCTCGGCGAGTCGGGAGCTCAGCACGGTGCGCCCCTGCCCGCCGGGCAGGGCTCGGGGGCGGGGTGAGACGAGCCCGGCGACGCAGGACGCGTCGTCCGTCGGCCCGAACGGGTTGTGGCGGATCACCATGTCCAGGCCGGTGACGGGGGTGCCGTTCTCGCCGTCGACGGCGAGCCAGGCCGGGTCGCGCACGATGTCGAATCCGGGGTGCGCGGACCGCCACTGCTTGCTGAGGCCGCCGCGCAGCAGCCGGTGGACCTCGACTCCGCGGCGCAGTTCCTTGCGGAGGTTCTCCCGGCGGGAGTTGGTGATGCGCACGCCCAGGGACAGTTTCAGCATGGCGGGGGCGCCGGAGCGGTGGACCGTGCGTACGGAGGAGGTGGGGCGCCAGGGCTCGCCGTGCGGGCCGAGGTCGCGGAGCAGCCCCGCGTCCAGCAGCGCGGCGACGTCGGGGCGGTGCCGGATGTCACGTGCCTGCCAGGGGTGCACGGGCAGGGCGGTGAAGCCCTCGGGCAGCGGAAGGTGGCTGCCCGCCAGACGCCGGGTCAACTGGTCGGCGGGCACGGGCCGGCCGCGTTCCGTCCACGCCGAGTCGGCCGCGAGCACCGTCGGGGCCACGGCCATCCAGTGGAGCGGGAAGGAGCCGCGCAGTTCGGGTGAGTAGAGGCGTGCCTCGGTGTCGGAGAGTCCCTCGCGGCTCTTGGCGGTGGGGTGCATCGGGTGGCCGAGCACGAGGGCCTGCTCGGCGGAGAGGAAGAGGTCGTCCTCGTCCGCGGGTCGCTCCCTGCGCTCCGCGATGAAGGCCGCGGTACGGCGGGCGGAATCGGCGGCGCGGGCCACCAGGTCGGCGAGGTGGCCGGGAGCGGAACCGGGTGCGGGACGCGGGGCCCATCCGCGCGTGGCCGGCGAGGCGAGGGCGCTCTCCGCCGGCTCCCGGGCCAACAGGGCCGCGACCGTCACCGCGTCCACGGGAGGGGCCGATTCCGGGGCGCCGGCCAGGCGCGGCGGGCCGAAGCGGTGCCAGCCGGTGGGCGACCAGTAGTGGACGGGTACGAGGAGGGTCGTGCCGCTGGCGGGGAGCGGCAGGCGCAGGGTGCCGTCGGCGGGGACCGGGAGGTCGTGCTCGCGGGTCCAGCAGCGCAGCAGGTTCTCTGTGGTCGCGGCCTGGGCCGCCGTGCAGGGGTCGGGGTGCTCCAACAGGTCGACGGCGGCGCCGCGTACGCCCTCGAACTCCGGTGACGCGCCTCCTTGCCTGGGGACGGCGGCGTGTGCGGGGGCGGGCGCGGTGGCGTGCGGGGAGTCCGTCTCCCGCTCGCTGGTGCGGGAGCCGCCGTCGGCGGTGGGGGTGGCGTTCAACGTCGGTCCTCTGGTGGTCTCCGGCCTGTGCGGCGACGGGCCGAGTGGTGGGGGGATGGACGGGAGGGAGTGGGCCGGGGCGGGGCACGAAAGGGGAGGCGGGTCCCACCGCGCCGGACCGGACCGGACCGGACCGGGTCGCCGGACGGAGTCACCGGGTCGGGTACCGGATCGGGTGGAGGGACGCGTGCGGTCGGCGTGGTGCGTCAGGACCGGTTGCCTGACGCACGGTTCCCGGCGAGCGGCTCAGGGGCGGACGGGGCCCCGGGCCACGGCGGCCACGGCGTCCGCCAGCCGGTCGAGGACCGCGTTCGTCTGTTCGTCGCTGATGGTCAGCGGGGGCAGCAGCCGGACCACGCCGGCGTGCCGCCCGCCCAGTTCCACGATCAGACCGCGCCGCAGGCACTCCCGTTGGACCGCGGCGGCGAGGCCGGGCGCGGCGGGGTGGGGGCCGGCGCGCTCGTGGTCGGAAGCCGGGGCGCGCCGGGACTCCGTCCCGGGCTCGGCCTCCGGCGCGGCCTCGGGATCCACCAGTTCGATGCCCATCATCAGCCCCCGGCCGCGCACGTCCCCGATGCAGGGGAACTCGGCGGCCAGCGCGCGCAGTCGGTCCATCATGCGGGCGCCGAGGGTGGCGGCGCGTTCGGCGAGGCCGTTCTCCCGGACGTGGGCCAGGGTGGCCGCGCCGGCGGCCATCGCGAGCTGGTTGCCCCGGAACGTGCCGGCGTGGGCGCCGGGTTGCCAGACGTCGAGGTCCTCGCGGTAGACGATCACAGCCAGGGGCAGGCTGCCGCCGATCGCCTTGGACAGGACCATCACATCGGGTTCGACTCCGCTGTGCTCGACCGCCCAGAAGCGGCCGGTGCGGCCCACACCGGTCTGCACCTCGTCGACGATCAGGGGGATGGACCGGGCCTCGGTGATCTGCCGCATGCGCCGCAGCCAGGCGTCCGGCGCCGGATGCACGCCGCCCTCGCCCTGGACGGGTTCGAGGATCATCGCGGCGGGCAGCGGCACCCCCGACTTGGCGTCGTCGAGAAGCGACTCGGTCCAGGTGGCGGCGAGTTCCGCGCCGCGCTCCTTGCCGACGCCGAAGGGGCAGCGGTAGTCCTGCGGATACGGCAGCCGGGTCACCCGCACGTCGGTCGCGCCGCCGGACACCTCCAGGGCGCCGGCGGTCATGCCGTGGTAGGCACCGGTGAAGGCGAGGACACCGCTCCTGCCGGTCGCCAGGCGCACCAGCTTGAGCGCCGCCTCGACGGCGTCCGTGCCCGCCGGACCGCAGAACTGCACACGGGCGCGGTCGGCGAAGCCGGCGGGCAGGGTGCGGAACAGCTCTGTGGTGAAGGCGTCCTTCACGGGTGTGGCCAGGTCCAGGACGTGCAGCGGCGCGCCCGAGTCGAGAACCTTGCGGATCGCCTCCAGGACGACCGGGTGGTTGTGGCCGAGGGCCAGTGTCCCCGCGCCGGACAGGCAGTCGAGGTAGCGCCGGCCGTCGGCACCCTCGATGGTGAGGCCACGGGCCCGCACGGGCACGATGGGGAGGGCGCGCGCATAGGTGCGCGCGGCCGATTCGCGCGCCGACTGCCGACGCAGAATGCCCTCGTGCGCCGCGCGCGCGGTCGCGCTCCCGCGTTCGTCCGGCTCGCCCTGCACGGGCACCGCCGCGGCATCCGTCACGGTCACGACGTCAGTTCCTCCCGCTGTCCAGAGGGGATCGGAACGCGCGTCGTACATCGACGGCAGTTCACCCCGTACATACCAACGACGCGAACGCCCTGCGGAAGCGGGCCGGATGAAGATCCTTGACGGTGATCCACGAGGCGGGTCCTTGACGCCGTGAGGAGCCCCCGGCGTTGATCGACTCCGTGATCCAACCGTTGCCGTTCCACCGGAAGTCCCCCACAGCGAGCGCCTAATGTGTAGTGCCGTTCCGCACGACCCGTGCGCGTCCGCGCGGCTCCGCCCCTCGGCGGCCCGCCGGCGCCGGATCGGCGGCGTCGTCACACCGGTTCATCCCAGGGGGAGTTCAGCCCATGCGATCCATACGCCCGTTCCCGCCCACCCGTCGAGGAGGGAAGGCGCGCCGCACGGCCTCCCCCGTACTGGCCGCGGTGGGTCTCGCCACGGCGCTGACCCTGACCGCGACCGCGTGCGGCCCGGGCGGGGACGACAAGGCGAGCGCGGACGCGAGCGCCTCCGCCACCGCCACCGGGGACGCCGGGGTGCAGATACCTGACGACGTGAAGCAGAAGCTCAGGGAGCACGGCATCGACATCGACCAGTGGCGGGGCGGTGCCTGGAAGAAGTGGGACAAGCGCGACTGGCTGCGCGAGGCGGACCAGTTCATCAACCCGATCATCAAGGGTCTGTGGAATCCGGACCGGATGCGCGAGGCCAACGACCCCGACAAGGGGGTCAGCGACAGCGACCTCTCGGGCGACCAGGGCGTCACGGACCCGACCCCGGCGCCGGTGACCGCGCAGGCCGTGCCGGCCTCCTACCACGAGAGCGCCCCCGCCTCGGGCAAGGTGTTCTTCGACGCGCCCGAGGGCACGATGGTCTGCTCGGCGACCGTGGTCGAGGACCCGGCGCATCCGGGGAAGTCCAACCTGGTCTGGACGGCCGGGCACTGCGTTCACGCCGGCCGGAAGGGCGGCTGGTACCGCAACCTCGCGTTCGTGCCGGACTACAACGACTCGGGCAGGAGCGCGGCCCAGCTGAAGAACGCGCCGCGGGAGGAGGTCGCCCCCTACGGCGTCTGGTGGGGTGACTGGGCGCAGACCTCGAACCAGTGGATCGAGCGGGGCGACGAGACCGGCGGCCACGGCGCGCCGTACGACTTCGCCGTCATCCACGTCACGCCGGAGAAGGGCAGCGGCGGCAGGTCCCTCCAGGAGACGGTCGGCGCGGCCCTGCCCGTGGACTTCGACGCCCCGGCCGTGCCGCAGGTCGACAGCATCACCGCCTCCGGCTACCCGGCCGCGCGCCCGTTCGACGGGCAGAAGCTGTACCGGTGCCAGGACAGGCCGGGCCGGCTGTCCCTCGCGAAGGCGGATCCCACGATGTACCGGATCGGCTGCACGATGACGGGCGGTTCGTCGGGCGGCGGCTGGGTGGAGACGGGCTCCGACGGCAAGCCGGCTCTGGTGTCCAACACCTCGATCGGCCCGGAGACCTCGGGCTGGCTCGCCGGACCGCGACTGGGCGATGTCGCCAAGGGCGTCTACGAATCGGTGAGCGGCAAGTTCGCGAACCGGTAGGACCAGTAGGACGGTAGGACCAGTAGAACCGGCAGCTGTCCACGGCCAAGGCCCGTTTCCCCTCGGAACGTGCGTTCCGAGGGGAAACGGGCCTCGGATCAGCGTGCGGAAGCGGGAGCGTACGGCTCCAGTTCGGCGGCCAGTTCCTCGTGCACCCGGGCCTTGAGCAGCGTGCCCTCCGGGGTGTGCTCCTCGGAGATCACCTCGCCCTCGGAGTGGGCGCGCGCGACCAGCCTGCCCTGCGTGTACGGCACGACCGCCTCGATCTCGACCGAGGGCCGCGGCAGCTCGACGTCGATCAGGGCGAGCAGCTCGTCGATGCCCCTGCCGGTGCGGGCCGAGACCGCGAGGGAGCGCTTCTCGATCCGCAGCAGCCGCTGGAGCACCAGCGGGTCGGCCGCGTCCGCCTTGTTGATCACGACGATCTCGGGCACGTCGGTGGCGCCGACGTCCCTGATCACCTCGCGCACGGCGGCGAGCTGCTCCTCCGGCGCCGGGTGCGAACCGTCCACCACGTGCAGGATCAGGTCGGAGTCGCCGACCTCCTCCATCGTGGAGCGGAACGCCTCGACCAGGTGGTGCGGCAGGTGCCGTACGAAGCCGACGGTGTCGGCCAGGGTGTACAGCCGCCCCGAGGGCGTCTCGGCCCGGCGCACGGTGGGGTCCAGGGTCGCGAACAGCGCGTTCTCGACCAGGACGCCGGCGCCGGTGAGGCGGTTGAGCAGGGAGGACTTTCCGGCGTTGGTGTAGCCCGCGATGGCGACCGACGGCACCCTGTGCCGCTTGCGCTCCTGGCGCTTGACCTCACGGCCGGTCTTCATCTCCGCGATCTCCCGGCGCATCTTCGCCATCTTCTCGCGGATCCGACGCCGGTCCGTCTCGATCTTGGTCTCACCGGGACCACGGGTGGCCAGGCCGCCGCTGCCGCCGCCCATCTGCCGGGACAGCGACTGGCCCCAGCCGCGCAGCCTGGGCAGCATGTACTGCATCTGCGCGAGCGCGACCTGCGCCTTGCCCTCCCGGGACTTGGCGTGCTGGGCGAAGATGTCCAGGATCAGGGCCGTACGGTCGATGACCTTGACCTTGACGACGTCCTCGAGATGGATCAGCTGGCCGGGGCTGAGCTCACCGTCGCAGACGACCGTGTCGGCGCCCGTCTGCAGCACGATGTCCCGCAGCTCGTTCGCCTTGCCGGAGCCGATGTAGGTGGCCGAGTCGGGCTTGTCACGGCGCTGGATCACGCCGTCGAGCACGAGCGCGCCGGCCGTCTCGGCGAGGGCGGCCAGCTCCGCGAGCGAGTTGTCCGCGTCCTGGGCGGTGCCCGAGGTCCACACTCCGACGAGTACGACGCGCTCCAGGCGCAGCTGCCGGTACTCGACCTCGGTGACGTCCTCCAGCTCGGTGGACAGACCTGCCACGCGGCGCAGGGCGGCTCGCTCGGAGCGGTCGAACTGATCGCCGTCCCGCTCCATGTCGATCTCGTGGCTCCAGGCGACGTCCTCTTCCATCAGGGCATCGGCCCGAAGTCCCTCGGGGTGGTCGTTCGCAAAGCGCCTGGTGTCCTGGGAAGGGGAAGAAGAGGAGGTCATTGGATCCTTATGTCGTTGGAAGTCGTCGGGGACTCGTCGGAAGTCGTGGTGAATTCCGCCTGGCGTCGGGGGGTGACGTCATCGGTCATACCCCCCGCCCACTGCGGTAACGCTCGAACGGTCCGGGACATTCCCGGCCGCCCGTCGCCCTGGGGGGCGGCGCCGCCGACCTGAAAATGGTCGCACGGCGCGACCCGCGGCGTCATCCGACTTACCACTTGGTCCGGGGACCCGCATGTCCCGTGGCTCGGGGCACGGCGTGCCGCGTGGCATGCCGGGTGCTCTTGGTCCCGGCCTGCGGAGCGTCGCTCTTCCAGTCGGGGTGTCCGGGCATGGGCGGGGTCTTCGCGCCGTAGAGCCAGCCCTGGAGGAAGGTGCTCAGATCCCGTCCGGCGACCCGGGAGGCGAGCGTCTCGAAGTCGGCGGTGCTCGCGGTGCCGTCCCGGTGCTCGGCCACCCAGCGCCGCTCCAGCCGCTCGAACGCGGGGGTCCCGATCTCCTGCCGCAGCGCGTAGAGGACGAGGGCGGCTCCGTCGTAGACGTTCGGGCGGAAGATGCTGATCTTCTGCCCGGCCGTGGCCGGTCGGGGGGCGGCCGGCGGGCCCCCGGAGGCGCGCCATGTGTCGGAGAGCGTGTACGCGGCCTTCATCCGGGTCTCCATGGGCCGCTTCGCGATCTCCTGCGCGTACAGGGCCTCGTACCAGGTGGCGTGGCCTTCGTTCAGCCACAGGTCGGACCAGGTGCGCGGGCTGACGCTGTCGCCGAACCACTGGTGGGACAGCTCGTGCACCATGATCGATTCGACGTACCACTTGGGGTAGGCGGTCTCGGTGAACACGCCCTTCTCGAAGAGGGAGAGCGTCTGTGTCTCCAGTTCGAAGCCCGTCTGCGCCCCGGCGATCAGCACCCCGTAGGTCTCGAAGGGGAAGGCGCCGACCTTTCGTTCCATCCAGGCGATCTGTTCAGGCGTCTTCGCCAGCCACGGTTCGAGGGTCTTCGCGTCCTTCGCGGGCACGACGTCGCGGAGGGGCAGTCCGTGCGGTCCGGCGCGGTGCGGCACGGCGCTGCGGCCGATGGAGACCTGGGCGAGTTCCGTCGCCATGGGGTGCCGGACCCGGTAGCTCCAGGTGGTGGTCCCGGCGCTGTGCCGTAGGTCGACGGGAAGGCCGTTCGCCACCGCCGTGTAGCCGTCCGGGACGGTCACGTGGAAGGTGAACATCGCCTTGTCGGACGGGTGGTCGTTGCAGGGGAACACGAGGTGGGCGGCGTCCGCCTGGTTGGCCATCGCGAGCCCGTCACCGGTCTGCACCCAGCCGCCGTCCGAGCCCTTCGCCGCCACCGGGTCGCTGGTGTGCCGCACGGTGATCCGCAGCGCGCTGCCCTGGGCGAGCGGCGTGTCCGGCGTGACCACCAGGTCGTCTCCCGCGCCGGTGAAGGAGGCGGGCTCCCCGTTGACGTCGACGGACCGCACCGTGCCGTGCGCGAAGTCCAGGTTGAGGGTGCGCAGGGTGGCCGTGGCACGGGCGTCGATCCTGGTGACGGCCGTGAGCGGCTTGGTGTTGCTGCCGGGGTAGGTGAAGGAGAGGTCGTACGCCAGGACGTCGTAGCCCGGGTTTCCGAGCGTCGGGAAGAGACGGTCGCCGATGCCCAGGGCCACGGGGGTCGGGGGCGTGGTGGCCGCGATCAGACAGCCGCAGACCGCGGAGGCGAGCAGGGTCGCCTTGGCACGGCGTGCGCGGGGGGTGCGGCGGGGGCGAGGGGCATGCGGGGGGTACGGGGCGTGCGGGGTGCGGCGCATGGTCCACGGCTATCAGCGTGGGCCTGCGGCGCGGGGAAGACGCGCCCTCGGGGGTGGGGGAATTGCGCTCGCGCGGCGCAGCGGTGGGGTGCGGGCACGTGGTCCCTGCGGGTGGGTGGGGGTGGTTCAGAGGGCTGTCGCGGGGTGTTGGGCCCTTGTCACGTCGTAGACGCCTGCCACGTTGCGCATCGCGCGCATCAGGGAGGGCAGGTGGGCGGCGTCCGGGAGTTGCAGTGTGTAGGTGTGTCGTACGCGCTGCTGGGTGGGTGGTTCGACGGTGGCCGAGACGATCCCGGCGCCCTCCTGGGCGATCGCCTCCGTGAGGTCCGCGAGGAGGTGCGGGCGGCCGAAGGACTCGGCGACGAGCGTGACCCGGCACTCGGTGGTGCCGCCCCAGCGGACCTCGATCGCGGCGCGTCCGTCGCTCCTCATCCGGGCCGCGCCCGCACACTCGGCGCGGTGGACGGTGACGGCGCCCCCGCGCACCACGAAGCCGGTGACCTCGTCGGGCGGTACGGGCGTGCAACAGCCCGCGAGGCGCACCGAGGCGCCCGGCAGGTCGACGACCACGCCCGCGGCGCGGGTGCCGGTCGCGTCCGGGGTGGGGTGGGCGGGCAGCGCGGGCGGGCGGGTGCCGGGGGCGAGCGCGGTGGTGCGCGCCGAGGTCGCGTCCGGTGCGCTCTCCTCCAGGGTGCGGGCGTCGTCGAACGCGTCCGTGTGGTGGGGGTGCGCGGCCAGCCAGCGCTGGATGGCGATCCGGGCGGCGGCCGTGTGCGCGTGCTCCAGCCACTCGCGTGAGGGTTCCGAGGCCGGGTCCTGGCCCATGAGGAGCTGCACGGTGTCACCGTCCCTGAGGACCGTGCTCAGTGTCGCCAGCCGGCCGTTGACGCTGGCGCCGATGCAGGCGTGCGCGTCCTCCCCGTACTGGGCGTACGCGGCGTCGACGCAGCTCGCGCCCTCGGGCAGCCCCAGCGTGCCGCCGTCGGGTCGGAACACGGTGATCTCCCGGTCCTGGGCGAGGTCCTCGCGCAGCGTCGACCAGAAGGTGTCCGTGTCGGGGGCCGCCTGCTGCCACTCCAGCAGCCGGGAGAGCCATCCCGGGCGGGTGGGGTCGGCCCGTTCGCCGTCGGCGGGGTCGTCGGAGGCGGGGGCGTAGGGGTTGCCGAGCGCGATGACGCCCGCCTCGGCCACGCTGTGCATCTGGTGGGTGCGGATGAGGACTTCGGCGATCTCGCCGTCTCCGGTGGCGACCGCGGTGTGCAGCGACTGGTAGAGGTTGAACTTGGGGACGGCGATGAAGTCCTTGAACTCGGAGACCACCGGGGTCATGCACGTGTGCAGTTCCCCGAGGACCCCGTAGCAGTCGGCGTCCTCGTGCACGAGGACCAGCAGGCGGCCGAAGTCGGCGCCGCGCAGCCGGCCCCGTTTTCGGCAGATGCGGTGGACCGAGACGAAGTGGCGCGGCCTGATGAGGACTTCGGCCTGGATCCCGGCCTCACGCAGTACCGTGCGCACCTGTTCGGCCGTACGGGCCAGGGTGTCGTCGCCGTGCGCCGCGTTCTCGTCGACGAGTTCCCTGGTGTGCTCGTACTCCTCGGGGTGCAGGATCGCGAAGACGAGGTCTTCCAGTTCGGTCTTCAGCGCCTGGACGCCGAGGCGTTCGGCGAGCGGGATGAGCACGTCCCGGGTGACCTTGGCGATGCGCTCCTGTTTCTCGCGGCGCATCACGCCGAGGGTGCGCATGTTGTGCAGGCGGTCGGCGAGTTTGATCGACATGACCCGGACGTCGTTGCCCGCGGCGACGAGCATCTTGCGGAAGGTCTCGGGTTCGGCGGCGGCTCCGTAGTCGACCTTCTCCAGTTTGGTCACGCCGTCCACGAGGTAGCACACCTCCTCGCCGAACTCCCGGCGCACCTGGTCGAGCGTCACCTCCGTGTCCTCGACGGTGTCGTGGAGCAGGGAGGCGGTCAAGGTGGTGGTCTCCGCGCCGAGTTCGGCGAGGATCAGCGTCACCGCGAGAGGGTGGGTGATGTACGGTTCGCCGCTCTTGCGCATCTGGCCGCGGTGGGAGGACTCCGCCAAGACGTAGGCGCGGCGCAGGGGGTCGGCGTCCGCGTCCGGGTGGTGGGCGCGGTGCGCCTCGGCGATGTGGCCGATGGCGTCGGGCAGCCGGTCGCGGGTGGGCGAGCCGAGCAGTGCCGCCAGCCCCAGGCGGCGCAGGTCGATCCGGGGGCGGCTCTTCCTGCGGTGCGTCCCCGGTGTCGCGGGCGCAGGGGTGGCGGGATTCGTGGCCTCCGCACTCATGGGCACCTCCGGCTGCGTGGACCGGCGGACGGGATGCCCCAGGGCGAACACGGCACAGGGGATGGCAGCGGTCCCCCGTCCGGGCCGGTGCTTGATGCTACCGAGCCCATCACGCATGCCCGACCGGCTCTCGCCGAGCGTGAAGGGGATCACCCATTCGAGCGACGGAATGGGCGTTTACGGTTTTCCGCCAAGGGGATTGGCGCCCCCCATGGATTCGAACACGCCATCTGCGCCTGAACTGCGGATCGGAGAGTTCCGGCAGGTGTGGGCTGCCGACCGGGGCCGGACACCGGCGTCGTGCGGCACGGTTTTCGGCCACGTCCGGCAGTGTCCGCTCGGGTCCGGTCGCCGAAATTCAGCCTGGGAGTGCCACCGCGTGCTTCAGCGCGCCCCGCGGTCGCCCCCCTCGAAGGCGTCGAGGGGGGAGCTGGAGGCGTCGGTCAGCGGGCGGCGGCGGTCGCCCACCAGTGGGCGTCGGTCTCGCCCTCGGCGACGATCACCGCGGGTCCGGTCATCTCGATCTCGCCGTCGGGGCGCTCGGTGATCACCAGGGTTCCACCGGGGAGGTCCACCCGGTACGTCGCCGGGGCGCCCGTCAGCGCCGGGTCGGCGCCGTCGCGGCGGGCGGCGGCGACGGCGACCGCGCACGCTCCCGTGCCGCAGGAGCGGGTCTCCCCGGAGCCGCGCTCATGGACGCGCATCGCGACGTGCCCGGGGCCCCGGTCGACCACGAACTCGACGTTCACTCCGTCCGGATACGCGGAGGCGGGGCTGAACGAGGGGGCCGTGTAGAGGGTGCCCGCGTCCGCGAGGTCGTCGACGAACGTGACCGCGTGCGGGTTGCCCATGTTCACATGGCGCGCGGGCCGGGCGCGCTCCCCGACGACGACCGTGACCTCGCCCTCGGGCAGGAGGGCCTTGCCCATGCCCACGGTGATGTCGCCCCCGGCCGCACTGTCCGGCCCGGAAGCCGACCCGGCCTTGGCGATGTGCACCGTCTTCACTCCTGCGCGTGTGGCGATCGCCAGGTCGCCCTCGGTGACCTTTCCGCCGCGCTGGAGGTAGCGCGCGAACACCCGCACGCCGTTGCCGCACATCTCGGCGACGGATCCGTCCGCGTTGCGGTAGTCCATGAACCACTCCGCCTCGGCGGCCATCTCCCGGGCCTCGGGGTGTGCCGCGGACCGCACCACGTGCAGCAGTCCGTCGCCGCCGATGCCCGCGCGGCGGTCGCACAGGGCGGCGACGGCGGCCGGGGGCAGGTCGATGGCGTTCTCGGGGTCCGGGACGATCACGAAGTCGTTCTCGGTGCCGTGCCCCTTGAGGAAGGCGATCCGCGTGCTCATCCCTCGATCGTACGGGGTGGCCCCGACAGCGCCGGTCGACGGTCCACAGGGCGGGCGCCCGCCCGGTCAGCGCAGCCGGGCCACGCGTCCGACGGCCAGCACCACGACCAGGGCCACCACCGCCGCGTATCCGAGGACCACGCGCCAGTCCGGGCGCCGCCCGGAGCCCCGCGCCGGCAGTCCCGGCCAGGTGGAGCCGACCCGGCGGGCGGCCATCATGCCCCAGCCGGCCGCGCACGAGAAGATCAGCAGACCGAGCATGGCGACCACGGCACCGCCGTCGCCGAACTCGAACGCCAGAGGGAAGGCGAACATCAGGGAGCCGACCGCCGCCAGTGCCACGATGGGCGCGAGCTGCCAGATCCGCAGTCGGCGTTGCGGGCGCAACTCGACCTCGACCTCGACCCCGGACACCAGCAGCTCCGGCTCCGGACCGTCGTCGGTCACCCCGCCCGGGGGCTGCTCGTCGGGACCGTCGGAGCTGAGCGCCTGATCCCCACCCGCCGCGATGTCGTACTGCGCGCCGTGTGCGGTGTCGCGAGGGCCGGCCTCCATCGCCACGCGCCCTCCCAACTCGGACTCCACTTGGTCGATCGAAACTTGATGATGGCATGCCCCCCGAGTCCCGGACCGCGACCGGAGCGTCCCGATGCCATCACGTGATCAGGCTGTAACCGCTCGTTCGAGCAACGCCAGTGCGAGGTGCGGAAGTTCCCCTCGGTCGACGGCGGCGCCGCTGAGCCAGTGCACGCGCGGGTCGCGGCGGAACCAGGAGTCCTGCCGGCGGGCGAAGCGCTTGGTGGACCGGACGGTCTCGGAGCGGGCCTCCTCCAGCGTGCACTCCCCCGCGAGCGCCGTGAGCACCTGCTGGTAGCCGAGCGCGCGGGACGCCGTACGCCCCTCGCGCAGGCCCCGCGCCTCCAACGCCCGCACCTCGTCCACGAGCCCGCCCTCCCACATCCGGTCGACCCGGAGCGCGATGCGCTCGTCCAGCTCGGGGCGCGCGACGTCGACGCCGATCTGGACGGTGTCGTAGACCGCGTCGTGGCCCGGCAGATTGGCGGTGAAGGGGCGCCCGGTGATCTCGATGACCTCCAGTGCGCGGACGATACGGCGGCCGTTGCCGGGCAGGATCGCGCGTGCCGCCTGCGGGTCCGCGGCGGCCAGCCGCGCGTGCAGCGCCCCCGGACCGCGCAGGGTCAGCTCCTCCTCCAGCCGGGCGCGCACCTCGGGGTCGGTGCCGGGGAACTCCAGGTTGTCGATCGCGCCGCGCACGTACAGCCCCGAGCCGCCCACCAGGACGGGCCAGCGGCCCTCGGCGAGCAGGGCGTCGATGCGCGCGCGGGCCAGGCGCTGGTACTCGGCCACGGACGCCGCGACGGTCACGTCCCAGATGTCCAGCAGGTGGTGCGGTACGCCGCCGCGCTCCTGCGGGGTCAGCTTCGCGGTGCCGATGTCCATCCCCCGGTACAGCTGCATGGAGTCGGCGTTGACGACCTCACCGCCCAGCTGCTGGGCGAGGAAGACACCCAGATCGGACTTTCCGGCCGCGGTCGGCCCGACGACGGCGATGACCCGCGGCGCGGGGGCTGCACTCCTCATCGCAACAGTCTCGCAAACGCCCGCACCCCACCTCGAACGAGTTCACGTGAGGTGCGCCTCGCGCCGGCCTTCGCACCGGGCACGCGCCACACACCGGGCCACGCGGTATTTCGCCCGCACGGGTAACGTATGGAGTGGATATGAGCGTTTTGGAACGATGACTTCGCCGAGGCGCCCGCACGCACTGTCCGCAGGGGAAGGTGGATCATGGGTCTCGTGGACAACCTGAAAACCAAGGTCTCGGAGTTCGCCCAGCATCACGAGGGCAAGGTCGATCGCGGTCTCGAGAAGGCGGCGAAGATGATCGACGAGAAGACCAAGGGCAAGTACAGCGACAAGATCCACACCGGCACGGACAAGGCGAAGGGCGCGATGGACCGCATCGCGCACATGGACTCCGACCAGCCGGGCGGCGGAACGCCGCCGGGCTCGCAGCAGCCGCCCACGGCCCCCTGATCGCGCCGATCCCGGGCCCCGCCTGTCCCTGAAGGGACAGCCCTTAGGCCCAGGCCGCCACGAGATATCCGACGCCGTACGGCGCGTCCTCGTACAGGAGCGCTCCGGACAGGCCCGCCCCCTCGGCCGCGCCGGCGAGGACTTGCCAGGGGACGCGCCCGCACGCGCCGAGTTCCCCGGCCAGGTCGGCGTCCAGTGCGCCGAGGGCGGCCGTGTCCGCCGCCGCCAGCGCCCGCGCGACCTCCGCGTCGAACCCCGCCGCGCGCTCGTCCAGATAGCCCGGCGCCTTGACCGTGCGGCAGGCGCTGCCGTCGCCCATGACCAGCAGCGCCACCCGGCCTTCCGCACCGGCGAGCTCCGCCCCGATCCCGGCGCATCGCCGCGAGGGGAGGTCCTGCGCGACACCCAGCCCCGCGACGGGCGCGGCGTGCCAGCCGGTGCGGTCCAGCAGCCAGGCGGCGACGGCGAGCGAGGGCGCCAGCCGCGGCGCGCCGGCCGCCACCGGCACGGCCGGGCCCAGCCGTACGTCGAGGTCCACCCCGAAGCCGCGGAACGACCCGGGTGCGCCCTGGGGATACGCGAGGCTCCCGCTCACCTCGGCGGGGCCCACGACCACCAGCCGGTCGGGGCGCGCGGCGGCGAGCACGCCGAGCGCGTCCACGCAGGCGGCCCGGGCACCGTCCAGTTCCGGCGCGGCGCCCGCGGCGACCTCGGGGACGAGCAGCGGCGGGCAGGGGCAGACGGCGGCGGCGACCAGCATGATCCGCAGCGTAGCCCGGGGCGGCGCCCGCGCGTCGGACGCGGGATCAGTCGCAGCCGCAGGCTCCGGCGGTGACCTCGGGCAGCGGGGCGGGGGCGCCGATCTTCGGCAGCCCCAGCATCACACCGGTCGGCCCCGCGGCCTCGGCCGCCGTGTTGCGCTTGGCCCACGCGTCACCGGCGGCCGTGCGGCGCACGCCCAGGGCAGGGCCCTCGGCGAGCAGATGGTGCGGGGCGGCGTAGGTGATCTCGACCGTCACCACGTCACCGGGGCGGACCTCCTCGTCCGGCTTGGTGAAGTGCACGAGGCGGTTGTCGGGGGCGCGGCCGGAGAGCCGGTGGGTGGCCCCGTCCTTGCGGCCCTCGCCCTCGGCGACCATCAGCTCCAGGGTCCGCCCGACCTGCTTCTTGTTCTCCTCCCAGGAGATCTCCTCCTGAAGGGCGACCAGACGCTCGTAGCGCGCCTGGACGACCTCCTTGGGGATCTGGTCCTCCATGGTGGCCGCGGGCGTGCCGGGGCGCTTGGAGTACTGGAAGGTGAACGCCTGCGCGAACCGGGCCTCGCGCACCACGTGCAGCGTCTGCTCGAAGTCCTCCTCGGTCTCGCCCGGGAAGCCGACGATGATGTCCGTGGTGATGGCGGCGTGCGGGATGGCCGCCCGCACCTTCTCGATGATCCCGAGGTAGCGCTCCTGCCGGTAGGAGCGCCGCATCGCCTTGAGGACGGTGTCCGAGCCGGACTGCAGCGGCATGTGCAGCTGCGGCATCACGTTCGGCGTCTCGGCCATCGCCGCGATGACGTCGTCGGTGAAATCGCGGGGGTGCGGGGAGGTGAAGCGGACGCGCTCCAGGCCCTCGATCGCGCCGCACGCGCGCAGCAGCTTGCTGAACGCCTCGCGGTCGCCCATGTCGGAGCCGTAGGCGTTCACGTTCTGCCCGAGCAGGGTGATCTCGGACACTCCCTCGCCGACGAGGGCCTCGACCTCGGCGAGGATCTCGCCCGGCCGGCGGTCCTTCTCCTTGCCGCGCAGGGCCGGGACGATGCAGAAGGTGCAGGTGTTGTTGCAGCCGACGGAGATCGACACCCAGGCCGCGTACGCGCTCTCGCGGCGCGTGGGCAGCGTGGAGGGGAAGGCCTCCAGCGACTCGGCGATCTCGACCTGCGCCTCCTCCTGGACGCGGGCGCGCTCCAGCAGGACCGGCAGCTTGCCGATGTTGTGCGTGCCGAAGACGACGTCCACCCAGGGCGCCTTCTTCACGATGGTGTCGCGGTCCTTCTGGGCCAGGCAGCCGCCGACGGCGATCTGCATGCCCGGCCGTTCGGCCTTCCTCGGCGCGAGGCGGCCGAGGTTGCCGTAGAGCCGGTTGTCGGCGTTCTCCCGCACGGCGCAGGTGTTGAAGACGACGACGTCGGCGTCCCCGTCCGACCCTTCGGGCGCGCGCACGTAGCCGGCCTCTTCGAGCAGCCCGGACAATCGCTCGGAATCGTGGACGTTCATCTGGCACCCGTAGGTGCGCACTTCGTATGTCTTGACGTCCACTGTCTGGCTCCGGTCGCTGCTGCTGGTCATGCGTCAAGCGTAAGGGGGTCCGGAAAACCCGGACGCCACACCTGAGCGCCGCGCGGTCGCCCCTGCCGATGCGGCCACCCCCGCGACGAGGGCCGCCGCGAAGCAGACCATGGTGACGGGGGTGCCCCAGTGGTGGACGAGGACGCTGAAGAGCACCACGGGCAGCCCGAGGCCCGCGTACGCGGCGACGAAGCTGACGGCGAGGACCCCCGCCCGGGAGGCCGGGGCCGCGGCCGCGACCGACCGGGCGACGCAGACGGTGAACAGGACTCCCCCGCCGGCCCCCGCGACCGCCGTGGCGGTGAGGAACAGCCAGAGCCCCGTCTCGTGGACGGACAGCGCCACCAGGGCGAGGCCCAGGGAGAAGGCCGCGATCCCCGCCGCGAGCAGGCGGCGCGGCGGCAGCGGGGCCAGGGCCAGTTCGGCCAGCGCGGCCGCGCTGAACATCAGGAACGGCGCCAGACCGGCCACGAACGCCGAGGAGACGTGGAACTCGGTGTGCAGCAGGACCGCGCCCAGCGCGGTGACCAGCCCGAAGAGCGCGAAGGAGCAGAAGCCGAACCCCACGGCGGAGATGTACAGCCGCCGCGCGCCGGGACGCAGTGCGAAGCGTGCCGGCCTGAACCGCGTCGCACGGCCGACCTCGACGGTCTCCGGCGTGAGCAGGGCGAGCAGCAGGCAGACCGCGAGCGCCGCGGCGAAGCCGGACTGGGTGGCGGTGAGCGGATGCGGCACGCCGACCGCCACCGCCCCGGCCACCAGGGGGCCGAGGGCCAGTCCCCCGAGGCCGGAGGCGGTCGCGACCGCCTCCGGCAGCCCGGAGCGGGCGGTCCGCGGGTGCGCTCTCGCGTACAGGTCGTGCAGGTAGGCGGTGGCCGTGGACGCCATGAGGCCGATGCCCACCCCGTTCAGGAGCCGGCCCACCACCAGGCCGGCGAGCCCCTCCCACCAGGTGAGGAGCAGGGCGGCGCCCACGGCCACGGCGAGCGCGGCGACGACGACGCGCCGGCGGCCGAGGCGGTCGGACAGGTGCCCGAGGCCGAGAAAGCCCACGGCGGCGCCGACGGCCAGCATGGCGAACACGACGGTGATCGCGGTCGGCCCGAACCCGTCGCGCTCGGCGTAGAGCGGCCACAGCGGGGCGGGAGCGGTACCGAACGCCATCAGGACGGTGTACGCGAGCGCCACGAACCAGAATCCCGCTTCGGGCCCCACCTCCGGGCGCTTCGGCGCCCACCGCCTCCCCCCGCGCGGGGAACGGGTCATTCCGGTTCCAGTGGCACGAATCACGTGTCATACCTCACACCATGTGAAACATTGCGCAACTTTAAAGTGCAGACAAGCGTCTTCATGTCGCGAAGAAGTAGATGAACCAGCCGAAACGAGCGAGAGCGGGTGGTGTCCGCTCGCGGCCCGGTCCGCGAACGGGGCTCGCACCATCGCACCGACCGACCGTCCCCTGAAACCGGACCGGATGAGGGCACCCATGACGATGACCAGCGGCCGACGCTCCGCATCGCCGCGCCCAGGAGGCGAAGGCGGCGACGGTCAGGACGACGGGTCACCCGCGGGCCGCCCCGGACGGATACGCGGCCGGCGCGCACGGCTGGCGCTCACGCTCTGCCTGTCGCTGCTGATCCTGGTGACGGCCGGAGCCGGCTGGATCTACCTGCGGCTGAACGGCAACATCGACACCTTCGACGCCGGCGGCCTGTCGGACGACCGGCCGCCCGCCGGTTCCTCGAAGGGCGAGAACGTCCTCGTCATCGGCTCGGACGCGCGCACCGACGGCAACAGCGCGCTGGGGGGCGGCGAGAAGGACGACATCGGCCGCTCCGACACGGCGTTCCTGCTGCATGTCTACGCCGACCACAAGCACGCGGTCGCCATCTCCATACCGCGCGACACCCTGGTCACGATCCCGCCGTGCAGACTTCCCGACGGACGCTGGACGAGGACGCAGTCCGACACCATGTTCAACGAGGCCTACTCCGTCGGCGAGACCGCCAAGGGCAATCCGGCCTGCACCCAGAACACGGTCGAGAAGCTCAGCGGGCTGCGCGTGGACCACACCGTCGTGGTCGACTTCAAGGGCTTCGCGGGCCTGACCCAGGTCGTGGGCGGAGTGAAGGTGTGCGTGCCGCAGGACGTCTACGCGCGTGACCTGAACCCGCACCTCACCAGCCGCGGCACGCTGCTGTTCCCCAAGGGCGAACAGACGGTCTCCGGCCAGAAGGCCCTGGACTACGTCCGCATACGGCACGGCATCGGCGACGGCTCCGACATCGGCCGCATCAAGCGCCAGCAGGCCTTCGTGGCCAGCCTGATGAAGGAGGTGAAGGACAAGGGCCTGACGCCGACCAAACTGCTGCCGCTCGCGGACGCCGCCACCAAGTCCCTGACCGTCGACCCCGGGCTCGGCTCGGCCGACAAGCTCATATCCTTCGCGATGTCCCTCCAGGACATCGATCTGCACAACACCAAGTTCGTCACCATCCCCTGGCGCTATCAGGGGGAGCACGTCGCCGTCGTCCAGCCGGACGCCGACGCCCTGTGGGCGGCCCTCAAGGCCGACCGCACCCTCGACGGCACCGACGCGAGCGGCGGGAAGAAGGCCTCCGCCCAGGCCGCCGCGTCCGCCTCACCGAGCCCCTCGGCCCCGGTCTCCGGCGCAGGGGTGAGCCTCGCCGTCTACAACGGGACCACCACCAAGGGCCTCGCCGCGCGCGCCGCGAGCGCCCTGACCACGCAGGGCTTCGCGGTCACCGGCACCGCGACGGCGAAGACCCAGGACCACGCCACGACGCTCATCGAGTACGGGCCCGGCGACGAGGCCGCCGCGCGGACCGTGGCACAGGCGGTCCCCGGCGCGCGTCTGGTGTCCATGACGGCACCGGGACTGAGCCTGGTCCTCGGCCAGGACTACGTGGACGCGCCCGCGGCCCCGGCCTCCACGTCCCCGGCCCCGACCGGGGTGCCCAGCCAGGTGGCCGACGGCGCCCGGTCCGCCGACGACAACCCCTGCGCCAATCTCACGTACGGCTGACGCGCGGCGCCCTCAGGGCTGCACGGCGGTCCAGCCCTGGCGGCGCAGGACCGCCGCCACGTCCGGGGCGCGGTAGTGGTCCCCCTTGAGCACCTTGCCGTCGGCTCGCCGGGAGACCGTGCCGTCCGGGCCGACCTTGGTCATGTTGGCGCGGTGGATCTCGGCGATCACCGGGTCCAGGTCGATGCCGTGGACCAGGGCGGTCCCGTAGGCCACGTACACGAGGTCGGCCAGTTCGTGCGCCAGTCTGTCGAGCGGCCCGTCGACGCACACCTCGGCGACCTCCGCGGCCTCCTCCGCCAGCAGTTCACCGCGGTGCGCGGCCAGTTCGGGGGAGACCTCCGTCGGGACCGTACGGGTGTCGAGCCCGAAGGCGCGGTGGAACTCACGGACGAGGGAAGCGGGAGAGGTGTGCATCGGGCGACCCTACCGGCCCGGCCGGCGCTCCCTCCGTCGTCCTCGCCCGCGCCCGCCCTGGCCAGAGGAGCCCGCGGGCTGGCAGGATCGCGCGCATGTTCCAGGCACTCCCCCGCACCGGCAGACGCTGGGCGCTGACGGGCTCGGTGGCGGCGGTGGCCGTCGCCGGGCTGCTGCTGTGGTGGCTGCTGCCGCTCGGCGACGAGTCTCCCCGCGGCACCGTCACCTTCAGTACGGGCACCCCGACCGGCGTCTACCAGAAGTACGGCACCCTGCTGCGGAGCGCCGTCGCCAAAAACATGCCCGAGCTGGACATCCGGCTGCTGAACAGCGACGGGTCGCAGGAGAACGTGGAGCGGGTGGCCACGGGGCAGGCGGACTTCACGTTCGCGGCGGTCGACGCGGTGGAGACGTACCGGCTGCGGAACAGGCCCGGGGCGAGTCAGCTGCGCGGGTGCGCGCGGCTGTACGACGACTACGTGCACCTCGTGGTGCCGCGCGACTCCGACGTGCGGTCGGTGGCCGATCTCAAGGGGCGCCGGGTCGCGGTCGGACAGAGCGGTTCCGGTGTACGGCTGGTCGCGGAGCATGTGCTCAAGGCGGCGGGGGTCGATCCCGAGAAGGACATCACGCCTCTGGCCGACGGTATCGGGACCATGCCGGGTCTGCTGGAGCAGCACAGGATCGACGCGTTCTTCTGGTCGGGCGGGCTGCCCACCAGCGCGATCACCCAGTTGTCGAAGCGTGTGGCGATCCGGCTGGTGCCGATCGGGGCGGACCTGGTGGCGAGGCTGCACGCCCAGGGAGGTGCGTCACGCTACTACCGGGCGGCCGTGATGCCCGCCGACGCCTATCCGGAGGCCGAGCAGGGCTCCGCGGTGCCGACCGTCGCCGTCGCGAACCTGCTGGTGACCCGGGACGACATGGACGCGGGGCTGACGGAGCAGCTCACGCGGGCGGTGATCGACAGCCGGGACCGGATCGGGGCGCAGGTGCATGCCGCGCAGCTGGTGGATCTGCGGACGGCGCTCTACACCGATCCGTTGGCGTTGCATGAGGGGGCTCGGCGGTATTACCGGTCGGTGAAGCCGTAGCGCTCCGCTGGGGGGTGGTGGTGCGGTGCGGGTGCGTGGAGGGATTTTGCGCAGTTCCCCGCGCCCCTGGTCGGGGGGCCGGCGTCCGTCTCACAGTGCGGGTGCGTGGGGGTTTTGCGCAGTTCCCGCGCCCCCGGTCGGGGGGCCGGCGTTCGTCTCACGGTGTGGGGGTTCGCGCCGTTCCCTGCGGCCCTTCTTGGGTGGGGCTTCACTGTGGGGGGCGGGTTCTGGGGATGGTCACTGTTGCCTTGAGGCCTGTCGGGATGTTGTGGGCGTAGGTGATCGTTCCGCCGCCCGCTGCCAGGAGGACCCGGGTGATCGACAGGCCGAGGCCGGAGCCCTTGATGTTCTGGTGCGCGGGGCTGCGCCAGAAGCGGTCGCCCACGCGGGTGAGTTCCTCGTCGCCGAGGCCGGGGCCCTCGTCGGTGACGGCCACCGTGACGCTCTGGCCGGCCGCCTCGACCTCCACGCGGACGCACGCCCCCGACGGCGTGAACTTCACCGCGTTGTCGATGACCGCGTCCAGCGCGCTGGACAGGGTCACGGCGTCGGCCCAGCCGGTGGTGGGCGGACAGGACCCGGTCAGCCGTACGCCCTTGGCCTCGGCCACGGGCCCCCAGGCGGCCACCCGTTCGGCGGTCAGGGCACCGAGGTCGGTCACCTGGAGGTCGGCTTCGGCGTGCTCGGCCAGGGCCAGGTCGAGCAGGTCGTCCAGGACCTGGGCCAGGCGCTTGCCCTCGGTGCGGACCGAGGCGATCTCCTCGTTGCCCTCGGGCATCTCCAGCGCGAGCAGCTCGATGCGCAGCAGCAGCGCGGAGAGCGGGTTGCGCAGCTGGTGGGAGGCGTCGGCGACGAACGCCCGCTGCTGTTCCAGGACTTCCTCGACGTTGTCGGCCATCTCGTTGAACGACCGGGCCAGCCGACGCAGTTCCGGTGGTCCGCCGGCGGCGGCGACCCGGGACTTGAGGCGGCCGGTCGCGATGTCGTGGGTGGTCGCGTCCAGGACCCGCACGGGCCTGAGCACCCAGCCGGTCAGGCGCAGCGCGGCCCCCACCGCGAGCAGCATCGCGGCGATCTCGCCCGCGCCGATGAGCAGCCAGCCGTGCAGGATGTTGGACCGCATCTGCCCGGTGGGCGAGTCGGTGACGACGACGGCGACCACGTCACCGTCGCGGATCACCGGGGAGGCGACGACCAGCCGGGTCCGCTGCCAGGGCCAGACCTGCTCGGGGTCATGGCTGCGGCGCCCCAGCAGGGCCTCGTTGAAGGCGTCACGGCCCTCCCCCCGCTGCGGTAGGTACCAGCCCTCGGGCGCGTGGGCCATGGGGGCGTCGTCGCGGTAGTAGACGCCCGCCTTGATGCCGTACACGCTGTAGTACGAGGCGAGTTCCTGGCGCAGGGTCTCGCCGCGTTCGTCCTGCGACGTCTCCGCCGTGTCCGTCGTGCGGGAGGCGGCCGTGGGCCGCTCCGTGACGAACTGCGCGAGGGCCGCGAAGCGGGCGGTGTCGTCGATGCGGTCGACGACGACGCGCTGCTGCTGGGCGGCGGCGATGCTCACCGCGAGCGGCAGGCCGAGCGCGAGCAGCACCGCCGCGAGCAGGACGATGAGCAGCGGAAGCAGTCGTGCGCGCATCCGTCCCCGTCAGGCGGCCGGGGCGACGAGCCGGTAGCCGACGCCGCGGACGGTCTCGATCAGCGCGGGCATGCGCAGCTTCGCGCGCAGGGAGGCGACATGCACCTCCAGGGTGCGGCCGGTCCCCTCCCAGCTGGTCTCCCACACCTCGCTGATGATCTGCTCGCGCCGGAACACGATGCCGGGACGCTGGGCGAGCAGCGCCAGCAGATCGAACTCCTTGCGCGTCAGCTGGACGACCGCCCCGTCCACGCTGACCTTGCGGGTGGGAAGCTCGATGTGCACGGAGCCGAGGCGCAGCGCCGTCTCGGTGGCGCCGGTGTCGTCGAGGCTCGGGGTGCGGCGGCTGACGGCGTGGATGCGCGCGAGCAGCTCCCCGGTGTCGTACGGCTTGACCACGTAGTCGTCGGCGCCGAGGTTGAGGCCGTGGATGCGGGAGCGCACGTCGGACCGCGCGGTGACCATGATCACCGGTGTGCTGGTGCGCTTGCGGATCTTGCTGCAGACCTCGTAGCCGTCCTGGTCGGGCAGGCCGAGGTCGAGCAGCACGACGCCGAAGCAGGCGCTCTCGGGGACGACGAGTGCCTTGAGCGCCTCCTCGCCGCTGCGGGCGTGGGTGACCTCGAAGCCGTGCCGGGACAGCACCGCGGACAGGGCCGCCGCCACATGGTTGTCGTCCTCGACGAGAAGAAGTCTCATGTCCGGCCCCCTCCGGTTCCTCGGTCCTACGGTCCTCGCTGCCTGCCGGTGCCGACAAGGCCACACCGGTAGGCGTCGCCCACGCGAACGCACGCGCCCTCGCGCGTGCACCCTGGCAGTCACGCCGATGAACAAGGACGACGTCAAGCGGCATCCGGTTGCGCGCGGCTTCCGTTATCCAGCCGGTACGTGCCCGAAGGGCCCGCACTACCGCTCGTATCCAGCCGCTACCCGATCGTGATGCTCAGATCTCCCTCAGATGTGATGACGCTGGTCATCAGCCCTCACTACTGTCCTCCGAAACCGAGCGAGGACGGAGCCAATCAGCATATGACCGAAGTATCGGTGGCTAAGGACGCGGGGTCCGCGACCGACGACCTCGTCGTCCTGAGCAGCGTCGACAAGCACTTCGGTGCCCTGCACGTGCTCCAGGACATCGACCTGACCGTCACCCGTGGCGAGGTCGTCGTGGTCATCGGCCCCTCGGGGTCGGGCAAGTCCACCCTGTGCCGCACCATCAACCGCCTGGAGACCGTCGACTCCGGCCAGATCCTGATCGACGGCAAGCCGCTGCCCCAGGAGGGCAGGGAGCTGGCCCGGCTGCGCGCCGACGTCGGCATGGTCTTCCAGTCCTTCAATCTGTTCGCGCACAAGACGGTGCTCGAGAACGTGATGCTCGGCCAGATCAAGGTCCGCAGGACGGACAAGAAGACCGCCGAGCAGAAGGCGCGGGCCCTGCTCGACCGGGTGGGCGTGGGAACCCAGGCGGACAAGTACCCCGCGCAGCTCTCCGGTGGCCAGCAGCAGCGCGTCGCCATCGCCCGCGCCCTGGCGATGGACCCCAAGGTGATGCTGTTCGACGAGCCGACCTCGGCCCTGGACCCCGAGATGATCAACGAGGTCCTGGAGGTCATGCGGCAGCTCGCCCAGGAGGGCATGACCATGGTCGTGGTCACCCACGAGATGGGCTTCGCCCGCTCGGCCGCGAACCGGGTCGTCTTCATGGCCGACGGCCGCATCGTCGAAGAGGCCACCCCGGACCAGTTCTTCAGCAATCCGCGCAGCGACCGGGCCAAGGACTTCCTGTCGAAGATCCTGCACCACTGACGGCTCCAGCCCGCGTGCTCCCGCGCCGCCCGCACGCACCGGCCCCCTGACCGCACCCCCGCACCACTTCGCCACCACCCAAAGGACGTTCACCATGAAGCTCCGCAAGGTCACCGCAGCCTCGGCCGCCGTTCTCGCCCTCGCCGTCGCGGCGACCGCGTGCAGTTCCAAGGACAAGAGCGACGGCGGTTCCGGGGGCGGCAAGAAGATCGCGATCGGCATCAAGTTCGACCAGCCCGGCATCGGCCAGAAGACGCCGCAGGGTTACGCGGGCTTCGACGTCGACGTCGCGAAGTACGTGGCCAAGAAGCTCGGTTACAGCGAGAACCAGATCGAGTGGAAGGAGTCCAAGAGCGCCGACCGCGAGACCATGCTCCAGCGCGGGGACGTCGACTTCATCGTGGCCTCGTACTCGATCACCCCGGCCCGTCAGGAGAAGGTCGACTTCGCCGGCCCCTACCTGCTGGCCCACCAGGACGTGCTGGTGCGCGCCGACGACGACAAGATCAAGGCGCCGTCGGACCTCAACAAGAAGAACCTGTGCTCCGTGACCGGTTCGACCTCGGCGCAGAACGTCCACGACAAGCTGGCGCCCAAGGCCAACCTCCAGCAGTACCCGACGTACTCGGCCTGCCTGTCCGGCCTGCAGAACAAGGCCATCGACGCGCTGACCACGGACGACGCGATCCTCGCCGGCTACGCCTCGCAGGCCCAGTTCAAGGGCAGGTTCAAGCTCGGCGGCTTCAAGATGACGAACGAGAACTACGGCATCGGCGTCAAGAAGGGCAGCGACCTCAAGGCGAAGATCAACAAGGCCCTCGAGGACATGGTCGCCGACCACTCGTGGGACAAGGCCGTCAAGGACAACTTCGGCCCCGCCGACTACAAGAACGAGCCCGCGCCGAAGATCGGCGACATCAAGAGCTGAGTCAGCGCAGTCGGCGCCCGAGCACGCGGCGCCTGACACGGGTGCGCCGCCCACCGGGGGCGGCGCACCGGAGCCAGTCCACACGCGGAAGCGCGGGAGATCGTGTTCGACTTTCTTGAAGGTTACGACCTGCTGGGAGCCTTCTGGGTGACGCTTCAGCTCACCCTGCTCTCGGCCGCCGGTTCCCTGATATGGGGCACCCTGCTGGCCGCCATGCGTGTCGGCCCGGTGCCGCTGATGCGCGGCTTCGGCACCGCGTACGTCAACATCGTGCGGAACACGCCGCTGACGGTGATCATCCTGTTCACCTCACTGGGCCTCAACCAGACGCTCCAGATCAGCCTCGGCGCGCACAACGACTTCGCCACCGCCAACTTCCGTCTGGCGGTGCTGGGTCTGACCGCCTACACCTCGGCGTTCGTCTGCGAGGCGATCCGCGCCGGCATCAACACCGTGCCGGTCGGCCAGGCGGAGGCGGCTCGTGCCCTCGGACTGAGCTTCACCCAGGTGCTGACGATGATCGTGCTGCCGCAGGCGTTCCGCTCGGTCGTCGGCCCCCTGACCAACGTCCTGATCGCGCTGACCAAGAACACCACCGTGGCCGCCGCGATCGGTGTGGCCGAGGCGGCCCTGCTGATGAAGAAGATGCTGGAGAACGAGGCACAACTGCTGCTGATCTCCGCGGTGTTCGCGTTCGGCTTCGTGTGTCTGACCCTGCCGACCGGTCTGTTGCTCAACTGGGTGGGCAAGAAGGTGGCGGTGAAGCGATGAGTTCCGTGCTGTACGACGCGCAGGGCCCCCGGGCCAAGAGGCGCAACCTCGTCGTGTCGGCCGTGTTCCTGCTGGTCCTCGCCGCGGTCGGCTGGTGGGTCGTCAAGAGCCTGAACGACAAGGAACAGCTCGACTGGGAGAAGTGGAAGCCGTTCTTCTCCGGCACCGAGGCGTGGACCACCTACATCCTCCCCGGTCTGCAGAACACCCTGCTGGCGGCGGCCGCCTCGATGGTGATCGCGCTGCCGCTCGGCGCGGTCTTCGGTATCGCGCGGCTCTCCGACCACGTGTGGATCCGCGTCCCGGCCGCCGTGGTCGTGGAGTTCTTCCGCGCCATCCCCGTGCTGATGCTGATGGTCTTCGGCATGGCGGCGTACTCCTCGTACTCCGACCTCAGTTCGGACGACCGCCCGCTGTACGCCGTCGCCACCGGCCTGGTGCTCTACAACGCCTCGGTGCTGGCGGAGATCGTGCGGGCCGGCATCCTGTCCCTGCCCAAGGGCCAGACGGAGGCGGCGCACGCCATCGGTCTGCGCAAGACCCAGACCATGACGTCGATCCTGCTGCCGCAGTCCGTCACCGCGATGCTGCCCGCCATCGTCAGCCAGGTCGTCGTGATCGTGAAGGACACCGCGATCGGCGGAGCGGTCCTCACCTTCCCCGAGCTGCTGTCGTCGGCCAGCACGATGAGTTCCTACTACGGCGCCAACGTCATCGCCAGCTTCACGATCGTGGCCGTGATCTTCATCGTCCTCAACTTCTCCCTGACGTCGTTCGCGGGCTGGCTGGAGCGACGGCTGCGGCGGGCCAAGAAGTCGACCGGAGCGGTGGTCGCGCCGGGCATGGCGGCGGACATCCGGGAAGCGGAGTCGACGGGCACCAGCGGAGCCATGCTCTGACAACCGGTCATATGGCGTGAACAGCACGGAGGCGGTGGCGCGCGCGCCACCGCCTCCGTCGCGTCCGCCACCGCCTCCGTCGCTTGACGGGCGCACCAGCAGTGGGTTGCATACGTTCTGTGATCGCGCACCCTGCTCCCACCACCTGTTCACCCATGTCCCCTGGGGCACAGCCGAGGGCAGGGGGCGCCGCGCCGTGGACCCGGTGATCATCGTCGGGGCAGGGCCCGTGGGGCTCGCGCTCGCGCTCGCGCTGGCCCGTCAGGAAGTCCCGTCCGTCCTCCTGGACGAGGGCCCGGGCAAGGACGAGCAGCGGGCGGCGCGCACCGTGGTGCTGCGCGAGGACACCGCCGATCTGGTGGCACGGCTGGCCGGGACACCCCTGGCCGGGGCCGGACTGCGCTGGACCGGATGGCGCGCGATGCGGCGCGGCCAGACCACACGGAAGGCCGCCTTCACGGCCGGGGGCGACGAGGCGGAGGGGCCCGAGGAGGACCACGGCACCGCCGCCGGCGCCCGCACGGGTACGGCCCAGGACCCCGTCGAGTCCGAGGGCCCCGCCCCCCTGCACATCGCCCAGCACCGGCTGACCGGCGCCCTGCGCGAGGCCGTCGCCGGTGAACCTCTCGTCGACGTCGCCCTGGACAGCCGTTTCGACTCCCTCGAACAGGAGTCGTCGGGCGTCACGGCGCACACCCGCGGCCCGCGGGGCACCTGGTGGCGCGGCAGCTACCTGGTCGGCTGCGACGGCCCCCGCTCGACGGTGCGCAAACTCCTGGACATCCGCTTCCCGGGCCGCACGGCCGTGGAGCGCCACGCCGTGGCCGCGCTGCGCACCGAACTGCCGTGGCCCGGCGAGGCGCTGCTGCACCGAGCGCCGCCCTGGCGGTTCACCGGCCCCTCGGGCGGCGAGGTCTCCGCACGCCCCCTGCCCGACGGGGTGTGGCGCCTGGACTGGCTGCTGCCACCGGGCAAGGACCTGGTCACCCCGGAACTGCTGGTGGCCCGGGTCCGGGAGACGCTCGCGGGCTGGCAGGGCGGCACCGCCGTGCCCTACGACCTGCTGGACACCGGCGTCCACACCGTGCACCACCGGCTCGCCCGCCGCTGGCGCTCCGGCCGGGTCTTCCTCGCCGGGGACGCCGCGCATCTGCTGGGCGCGCTCGGCACACAGGGGCTGGACGAGAGCCTGCGGGACGTCGACAACCTCGCCTGGAAGCTGGCGCTCGCCTGGCACCACGGCCCCCACGAGGCGCTGCTCGACAGCTACCAGACCGAGCGCCGCGCCGTGGTCGCCGCCCGACTGCGCGCCGCCGACCAGGCCTTGCCGCTGCTGCGCGGGCACTCGGGACTGCGGTCCTATCTGCCGGGGTCCGCCCGTGGGCATGACGCGCTGCTGGCGGACGGTCATCTGGGGCGCGGCCCGCTCGGTGCGCCGGGGGCGTACGCAGCCTCACCGCTGACGCCCTCGCCCACCGAGTGCGCGGCGCCGGTGGGCACCGCGCTCGGGGCCCCGGCCGTGGACGTCCGGGTGACGGCCGAGGACGGTTCGCTGGTGCGGCTGCGCGACCGGCTGGGGCGCGGACCGCTGCTGGTGGTGCTGGTGGCGCCGGGCACGGGGGTGTGGGAGCGCAAACACTGGGTGACGGCCGGGATCATGCCCCGGTTGGCGGCGGCGGTGACGGCGCTTCCGCATGCCGCGGAACTCCTGGTCGCCGAGAGCTACCCGGGCGCCGCCCCCCACACGGTCCTCCTCATCCGCCCGGACGGCCATCTGGTCGCCGCCCTGAGCGGAGTGCGCCCGGCGGACCTGTATCAGGCGGCGGAAACGGCACTGGGCGGCCCCGCGAAGACCGAGGCAGAGGCGGCGACGGCGCGCGGACGCTGAGGCTACGGGACCTCGCAGCCGGGTCGGGACCCCGCAGCCGGGTTCGGGGGCGGGTCTCCTGCGGGGGCGGGGGGCGCGAGTGCGTGGGCCGGGGGGCACGGGTGCGTGAGCCGGGGCGCGGGTGCGTGGGCGTCTCAGAAGCCATCGGTGAGGCCTCCTCCGGGGCGTGGGCCGGAGGCGCGGGGCGTGCGCCGGGGCTCGCGGTGGAGGCCCTCGCGGTCGGGTTCGGGGACGGGTCTCCTACGGGGCAAGGGGGCGCGGGCCGGGGCCGGGCGCGAGTACGTGGGCGTCTCAGAAGCCATCGGTGAGGCCTCCTCCGGGGCGTGCGCCGGGGCTCGCGGTGGAGGCCCTCGTAGTCGGGGCTCCACCGATGGCTCGGGGCGGCGGTGGCGGTGACCGGCGTGGCCGGAGGCCGGGAACGGTGGGAGACCCCGCGGTGGGGGTGTGTCCGGATGGTGACCGCCGGTTGACCGGCCCTGGCCTGCGTGGTCTACTCCGGATCGTGACCGACACCTGTGTGCGCCTGTGGCGGAGGGTCCATATGGACCTCCTCCGCTATGCGGGCTGCGTGTGTCGTCCGTCCTGCTGAACTCGCGACTCCCCGCCCGCGCACCGTGATTCCACCGGTGCGCGCCCCTGCGAACCCTCAGGACGGTACCCCTTGCCCGTGTCCTCCCCCAGCGCATCCGTCTCCGCCCGACCGCGCACTCCCACCCAGGCCGAACTCCTCGACTTCGCGCGCCGGACCGCCGCCGACACCACGTTGGTCGCCTCGCTCCCCCTGGACCCCGAGGGCCGTACCTGGGTACGTCTCGAAGGCCCCGGCGGCAGCGAGGCATGGCTGATCGGCTGGCCGCCCGGCACCGGCACCGGCTGGCACGACCACGCCGACTCGGTCGGAGCCTTCGTCACCGCTTCGGGCGAACTGCGGGAGAGCTCCCTCGCCGCCCGGCTGCCGTCCGACGGTTGGAAGACCCTGGAACTCACGGAGGGCGTGGACCGGGAACGGCTGCTGCCCACCGGCAGCGGGCGCTCCTTCGGTCGACACCATGTCCACGAGGTGCTCAACGCCTCCGCCGAGCGGCACGCCGTCTCGGTGCACGCCTACTACCCGCCCCTGCCCCGGATCCGCCGCTACAGCCGTACGGGCCAGGTGCTGCGCCTGGAGCAGGTCGAGCGCCCGGAGGACTGGCAGTGACCGCCGCACCCGAGGGCCCCACCGGCATCGACGAACTCCTGGAGAGGGTCCGCGAGACCCTGGACAGGGTGGAGGCGGTGCAGGCGTACGAGGCCGCGAGCTCGGGTGAGGCCCTGCTCGTGGACATCCGGTACGCGGCGCTGCGCGACCGTGACGGGTTGATCCCCGGCGCCCTCGTCGTGGAGCGCAACGAACTGGAGTGGCGCCTGGATCCGCGGGGGAGCCATCGTCTGCCCGAGGCCACGCGTCACGACCTGCGGGTGGTGGTCGTCTGCAACGAGGGCTACGCCTCCAGCCTGGCCGCCGCGTCGCTGCACGCGCTCGGCCTGCACCGTGCCACGGATCTGGTGGGCGGCTTCCAGGCCTGGAGGGCGGCGGGACTCCCGGTCAGCACGTCCTAGTACGGCGCCGACCGAGGCCCTCCCGGCCCTCGGCCATGTGCTCCGGCCCGCCCCCGGCCCGGGGCACACCGCGTCAGAACCCCCCGCCCTCCAGCCCCTCGGTGTCCTCCCCCTCCTCCTCCAGCGCCTGACGGACCACCCGCAGGGCCATGCCCTCGGGGTAGCCCTTGCGGGCGAGCATGCCCGCGAGGCGGCGCAGCCGCTTGTCGCGGTCGAGGCCACGCGTCGCGCGCAGCTTGCGAGCGACGAGTTCGCGCGCGGTGGCCTCCTCCTGCTCGCTGTCGAGCTGCCCCACGGCCTCGTCGATCAACGCGGAGTCCACCCCCTTGGTCCGCAACTCCCGCGCAAGCGCCCGGCGGGCGAGCCCCCGGCCGTGGTGGCGGGACTCCACCCATGCGTCAGCGAAGGCGCCGTCGTCGATCAGGCCCACGTCCTCGAACCGTGACAGGACCTCGTCGGCCACCTCCTCGGGTATCTCCCGCTTGCGCAAGGCGTCCGCGAGCTGCTTGCGCGTGCGCGGGGTCCCGGTGAGCAGGCGCAGACAGATCGCCCGCGCCCGTTCGGCCGGGTCTCCCGAGGACTCGCCCTCCTTCGCCCTCGGGGAGGAAGCGGAGCCTGAGTCCTGTGCGCCGTCGGCGGGTTCCCCGAAACCGCGACGCCGCCCTCGCCCCCGTCCGCCGCGTGCACGATCGTCACGCGGCGCGTCCTCCTCGTACGCTCCCGCGCCCCCGCGCAGGTCGTCGCCTTCCCCGTCCCCGCCCCCGACGGCCCTTCCGTCGCCCCCGTTCCCCCTCGGCCTCGGGGCGACGGAATCGGTGAACTCCGCCCAGTCGGTTCGCCGTGTCATGGGTCAGCTCTTGGCCGCGGGCGCCTTGGCCTTGGTGGCCTTGGCCGCTGTGGCGGGGGCCGGCTTGGCGGAGTCCTCGGCCGGGGCGGCACCGGCGGCGTCCGCGCCGGGCTCGGCGGCGGGCTCCTCCGGACGCACGCCGACGCCCAGCTTCTCCTTGATCTTCTTCTCGATCTCGTTGGCCAGGTCGGGGTTGTCCTTCAGGAAGTTGCGCGCGTTCTCCTTACCCTGGCCGAGCTGGTCGCCCTCGTACGTGTACCAGGCGCCGGCCTTGCGGACGAAGCCGTGCTCCACGCCCATGTCGATCAGACCGCCCTCGCGGCTGATGCCCTGCCCGTAGAGGATGTCGAACTCGGCCTGCTTGAAGGGCGGGGCGACCTTGTTCTTGACGACCTTGCAGCGCGTGCGGTTGCCGACCGCCTCCGTGCCGTCCTTCAGGGTCTCGATACGGCGGATGTCGATGCGCACCGAGGCGTAGAACTTCAGCGCCCGGCCACCCGTCGTGGTCTCCGGCGAGCCGAACATCACGCCGATCTTCTCGCGCAGCTGGTTGATGAAGATCGCGGTGGTCTTCGACTGGTTGAGCGCGCTGGTGATCTTCCTCAGGGCCTGGCTCATCAGACGGGCCTGAAGGCCCACGTGCGAGTCGCCCATCTCGCCCTCGATCTCCGCACGCGGGACGAGCGCGGCGACGGAGTCGATGACGATGAGGTCCAGCGCGCCGGAGCGGACCAGCATGTCCACGATCTCCAGCGCCTGCTCGCCGTTGTCCGGCTGGGACAGGATCAGGTTGTCGATGTCGACGCCCAGCTTGCGCGCGTACTCGGGGTCGAGGGCGTGCTCGGCGTCGACGAAGGCGACCTGGCCGCCGGCCTTCTGCGCGTTCGCCACCGCGTGCAGGGTCAGCGTCGTCTTGCCGGAGGACTCCGGTCCGTAGATCTCCACCACGCGGCCGCGCGGCAGTCCGCCGACGCCGAGGGCCACGTCGAGCGCGGTCGACCCGGTCGGGATGACCTCGATGGGCTCCCTGGAGCGCTCGCCCATGCGCATGACGGCGCCCTTGCCGAATTGCCGTTCAATCTGTGCGAGCGCGGCGTCCAGCGCCTTCTCGCGGTCCGTGCCTGCCATGGGTTCCACCCGGTTTGCTTGAGTCGATCGCTTCACGCCAAAGACGCTAACGCCTACCACTGACAATGCGCCCCGACGCGGGTCCGGCCTGTGGACAACCAGGGCGCTTCCACAGGAAACCGCACCGAAATCCCCACCGTGAGCCTTGCCGGAACCCCCATGAGAATGGATGTTCGATTTTCGTGTCAAGCAGCCCCGCCCGACCCCGCTTACCCGCCTGATCGGCGATGAAAGAAACTGGGATCTTTCGGGGTACACGGGGAACAGCGGGGGCGACGAACGATGACGACGACAGGGACCGAGGTCGCGGGCGCGACGGACGAGCGGCCGGCGCCACGGCGGCCGAGAACCGGTCGGAACGTGCTGGTGGGTCTGGCCCTGCTCGTCGTCTCCGCGGCCGCCGCGCTGATCTGCTCTCTTGTCCTCACCAGCTGGCTGCCCGCCGACCAGGCCCGGTACCGGGAGTACGAGGCGGCCCGGGTGTGCCCCACCCGCGCGCCGGTCCCCCGTTGGGAGGACTGCCTGCGGAAGGTGGACCTCACCGTCGACAGCACCGACCTCGAGCCCAAGCACATGGGGGCGACCCTGCTCGGCCCGGAGCCCTTCCCACGGACCGTCGTGCCGTTCGGCGACCGGGGCCCCGTGCTGGCCGAACTGGATCCGCGGGACAAGGTCGTCGGCACCACGTGGCGCGGCGCCATCGTGACGATCACCCGCGGGGAGGATCGGCAGACCTCCTCCGACGCGCCTCGCGACGATCCCCAGATACCCGGCGCCGTGGGCACGTGGGCGGGGCTGCTGGCGGCGTTGGCGCTGATGTTCGGGGCGGTGCGGCTGGCCAGGCCGCGCGACCCCGGGTTCTTCACCTGGCGCCCGTACGGCAAGTGGCTCGTCATCGTCACGACGATCAGCTGCCCGGTCGTGGGCCTGTGCATCACGTGGGCGGGTCTTCCGTGGCCGTTCGTGCCCGCGATCTGCGGGACGGCCGTCGCCGTGACGGCGTTCTTCCTCCACCGGGACCTGCGGCTCGGGCGCGTGGGCCGACCGGAGTGACGGACGAGGCGCCCTCAGGCCCTCAGGAAGCGTCCTCCGTCCGCAGCAGCCGGCGCAGGCGCCCGGTGGGACTGCCTTGGCCCCGCCTGCGGTGCCCGTGGACACGGGGGTCGTCCGTGACGGCGTACCGCTTCACGTACGCCCCCAGGAACGCCTGGAGCGTGGCGACCGCGGGGATGGAGATCAGCGCGCCCACCGCACCCAGCAGAGCCGTGCCCGCGATGACCGACCCGAAGGCGACCGCGGGGTGGATGTCGACGGACCGGGCGGTCAGCTTGGGCTGCAGCATGTAGTTCTCGAACTGCTGGTAGACCACGACGAAGACCAGCACCCACACCGCGTACCAGGGCGCCACGGTGAAGGCGATCAGCAT
Organism: Streptomyces sp. NPDC048664; assembly: GCF_040650555.1. Classification (NCBI taxonomy): domain Bacteria; kingdom Bacillati; phylum Actinomycetota; class Actinomycetes; order Kitasatosporales; family Streptomycetaceae; genus Streptomyces; species Streptomyces sp. NPDC048664. The sequence continues at coordinate 165,855 of NZ_JBEZHK010000012.1, forward strand.
CGGCAGGGCCCCCGCCAGGTAGGTGCCGATGGTGGGGATGAACTGCGAGACCAGGCCGACCCAGACCGCGAGCACGGGCGCGTAGGGGATGCCGAGCGCCGCCAGCAGGATGTAGTGCGCGACGCCCGAGATCAGCGCCATCAGGCCGCGCGAGTAGAGGTAGCCGCCGGTCTTGTCGACGGCGATCTCCCAGGCGCGCAGCACCTCGGCCTGCCGGGCGGGTGGCAGCACCGAGCACAGGGCGCGCCGCAGCCGGGGCCCGTCGGCGGCGAAGTAGAACGAGAACAGCGCGATCGTCAGCAGCTGGAAGAGGCCGCCGAGGACCTGCGCGGAGACGTCCAGCACGCCGGTGGCGCTGTTCTGGACGTACTTCCTGAGCCAGTCGGAGTGGACCAGGCTGTCCTGTACGTCCACGCGCCTGAGCTTGGTGTGGAACGACGCGTTGATCCAGTGGACGACCGAGTCCAGGTACTGAGGAAATCCCTCGACCATCTTGATGATCTGGCCCGCGAGCATGGAGCCGAGCAGGGTGACGAACCCGGCCACCGCGATCGTCAACCCGAGGAACACCAGAAACGTCGCCAGCCCCCGGCGCAGGCCGTGCGCCGCCATCCAGCTCACCGCGGGTTCTATGGCGAGCGCCAGGAAGAACGCGATCAAGATGTTGATCAGCAGTCCGGTGACCTGGTGGAACGCCCAGCTGCCGAACTGGAACACGGCGACGAGGGAGAGGGCGAGCACCATGGCGCGCGGCAACCAGCGCGGCATGTGGGCGCCGGGCAGGGCGCCGCCACCGCCCGGGGGGCGGGCGGGCGGCGTCGTACCGAGCGGTGATTGCGTAGCTTGCGGTGAGTCCTGGTGAGGGACCTGCGCGGTGTCGTCTGTCGGGGCCACGGAGCAAGTCTCACCCACCTCGCCCGCATCCGGGGACGGCCGCCCCCTCTTCGAGACGCTTCAGCGCTTGTCGTACGGAACGTTCATGGTCGTGCACACGACGCGCCAGACGTCCTTGGCCTCCCAGCCGCCGTCCAGGGCACCGTGCACGGTGCGCCCGCCGAGCTCCGCCATCACATGATCGCGCGCGAAGGTTTCGGCGTACGCCTCACCGAAGTGATCCGCCATCCGCTGCCAGAAGACCGTCAACCGCATGACTCCAGTATCCCGCCCCTGAGAGTGGGCCCGGCCCATGGCCGCTCTCCCGAGCCGTGTTCCGTCCTACGGTCTGATCCATGGCCGAACCCGCAGCATCCCCGCTGTCCCCGACACCCCTCGCGCCCTCCCCGCGCTCCCGCGCCGAGCACTTCGTCTGGCTCACCGCGCGCGTGCTGGAGCAGCGGCGCTTCGCGTACCACTTCCTGGACGGCGAGGCCGACCCGGTGGAGACCGCGCTGGCCGCCTACCGCAATGCCGACGACGGATACGGTCACGCCCTCGAACCCGATCTGCGCGGCCCGGTCAGCCAGCCCCTGCACACCGCGCACGCACTGCGCGTGCTGGACTCGATCGGGCGCTGCGGCGGGCAGCGGGTGGAGCGGATGTGCCGCTATCTGACCGCCGTGTCCACCCCGGACGGCGCCCTCCCGGCGGTCCATCCCTCCCAGCGCGGCTATCCGGCCGCCCCCTTCGTGCCGGTGATCGACCATCCGCCGAGCGACCTGCTCGCCACGGGTCCCGTGGTGGGCCTGCTGCACCGGAACGACGTGTGGCACGCGTGGCTGTTCCGGGCCACCGACTTCTGCTGGCAGACGGTCGAACGCCTTCAGTCGTCGCATCCCTACGAGATCGAGGCGGCCGTGGCCTTCCTGGACTCGGTCCCCGACCGCTCGCGCGCCGAGAAGGCCGCCGACCGGCTGGGCCGCATGGTGCGCGAGCAGCGGCTCGCGGTCCTGGACCCGGACCACATGGACGCCTGTGCGGTGGCGCCCGGTTACGCCCCGGGTGAGCACCACTTCCCGTACGACTTCGCGCGCACCCCGGAATCCCTCGCGCGCGGGTGGTTCACCGACGAGGAGATGGCACGCGCGCTCGACCACCTCTCGGCCGATCAGCAGGAGGACGGCGGCTGGCCGATCCGGTGGCGCTCATGGGCTCCGGGCACCGCGCTGGAGTGCCGGCCCATGGTGACCATCGAGGCGCTGCGCACCCTGCGGTCGTACGGGCGCGTCATCGACTGAGACGAATCGACTGAGACGAGAGGCGGCGGGCCGGCGGCGTGGTCCGCTCGGCCGTGCCAGCGGCCGGGGCGGACGTCGGCAGCCGTACGAACGCGAGCCGGGAGCCCGGCGGCGCGGCAGCCCACCGCCTTCGCCGAGGCGGTACCGGCGTCCGTCCGTCCCCTCAGCCGCAGCCGCGCCGCCCGCGCCGGGGCGGCGGCGGACGCCCCGCACGGCGGATCGGGGCGACCCGGCGCCGAGCGGCCGGAGCACAGGGACCCGAGCAGCCGGAGCACCAGGGCCAGGTGGCCGGAGCACCAGGGCCGGGGCCCAGGCGGCGCCCGCCACGGCGCGCTCGGCGGTGCCCTTGCACGGCGGCGCCGGCGTCCGTGCAGGTCGGACGCGCTGTCAGTGGGTGGGTGCAGGATGGACGCATGGTCAGTTCCGCACACCGAGCCCTCGACGGCTTCTCCCCCGCGACCCGCGGCTGGTTCACGGGGGCGTTCTCCGCGCCCACCGCGGCCCAGGCCGGGGCGTGGCGGGCGATCGCCGAGGGTTCGGACGTGCTCGTGGTCGCCCCGACCGGCTCCGGCAAGACGCTGGCCGCGTTCCTGGCCGCTCTGGACCAGCTGGCGTCCACCCCGCCGCCGGCCGATCCGAAGAAGCGGTGCCGGGTGCTGTACGTGTCCCCGCTCAAGGCGCTCGCGGTCGACGTGGAGCGCAATCTGCGCAGTCCGCTCACGGGGATCCGGCACGAGTCGGTGCGGCTCGACCTGCCCGAGCCGGAGGTCAGGGTCGGTATCCGCTCCGGCGACACCCCGGCCTCCGAGCGCCGTGCCCTGGCCACCCGCCCACCGGACATCCTGATCACCACGCCCGAGTCGCTGTTCCTGATGCTGACCTCGGCCGCGCGCGACGCGCTGACGGGGGTGGAGACGGTGATCCTGGACGAGGTGCACGCGGTGGCGGGCACCAAACGGGGCGCGCATCTGGCGCTGTCCCTCGAGCGGCTGGACGAACTGCTGCCGCGGCCCGCACGCCGCATCGGCCTGTCCGCGACGGTGCGCCCGGTGGACGAGGTGGCCCGTTTCCTCTCCCCGCGCGGCAAGGTGGAGATCGTCCAGCCCGAGTCCGGCAAGGAGTTCGACCTCTCCGTCGTGGTCCCCGTGGAGGATCTCGGCGAGCTGGGCGGCTCCCCGGCCACGGACGCGGCCGAGGGGGCGGAGCGCCCGTCGATCTGGCCGCATGTCGAGGAGCGCATCGCCGATCTGGTCCAGGCGCATCGCTCCACGATCGTGTTCGCCAACTCCCGGCGCCTCGCGGAGCGCCTGTGCAACCGGCTCAACGAGATCGCGTACGAGCGGGCCACCGGCGAGACCCTGGCGGAGCATCACGCTCCCGCCGAGCTGATGGGGGGCTCGGGTGCGGCGCAGGGCGCGCCGGCGGTGCTCGCCCGCGCGCACCACGGCTCGGTCTCCAAGGAGCAGCGTGCCCTTGTGGAGGAGGATCTGAAGGCGGGCAGGCTGCCCGCCGTGGTGGCCACCTCCAGTCTCGAACTGGGCATCGACATGGGGGCGGTGGACCTCGTCGTGCAGGTCGAGTCGCCGCCGTCCGTGGCCTCCGGGCTCCAACGGGTGGGCCGCGCCGGCCACCAGGTCGGAGCCGTCTCCACCGGCGTGGTCTTCCCCAAGTACCGGGGCGACCTGGTGCAGGCGGCGGTGGTCACCGAGCGGATGCGGGCCGGCTCCATCGAGTCGCTCAGGGTTCCGGCGAACCCGCTGGACGTGCTCGCCCAGCAGCTCGTCGCCATGACGGCACTCGACACCTGGCAGTTCGACGACCTCCTGGCCATGGTCCGGCGGGCAGCCCCGTTCGCCTCGCTGCCCGAGTCGGCGTTCACGGCGGTGCTGGACATGCTCGCGGGCCGCTACCCGTCGGACGCCTTCGCGGAGCTGCGTCCGCGCGTGGTGTGGGACCGCGTCGCGGGCACGGTCACCGGACGCCCGGGGGCCCAGCGTCTCGCCGTCACCTCCGGGGGCACGATTCCCGACCGCGGGCTCTTCGGGGTCTTCCTCGCCGGCGCCGACCCGAAGAAGGGCGGCGGCCGGGTCGGCGAGCTGGACGAGGAGATGGTCTACGAGTCCCGGATCGGGGACGTGTTCACCCTCGGCACGAGCTCCTGGCGGATCGAGGACATCACCCGCGACCGGGTCCTGGTCTCCCCGGCTCCCGGAGTGCCCGGCCGACTGCCCTTCTGGAAGGGCGATCAGCTGGGCCGCCCGCTGGAGCTGGGCCGCGCGGTCGGCGCGTTCCTGCGCGAGGTGGGTTCCCTGTCCGAGCAGGACGCGCGGCCGAGGCTGCTGGCCGCCGGGCTCGACACCTGGGCCGCGGACAACGTGCTGTCGTACCTGCGCGAGCAGCGCGAGGCCTGCGGTCATGTCCCGGACGACCGCACGATCGTCGTGGAGCGGTTCAGGGACGAGCTGGGCGACTGGCGGGTGGTGGTGCACTCCCCCTTCGGCGCTCAGGTCCACGCGCCCTGGGCGCTCGCGCTGGGCGCCCGGCTGGCCGAGCGCTACGGCATGGACGCCCAGGTGATGCACGCCGACGACGGCATCGTGCTGCGGTTGCCCGACGCGGACCTGATGGGTCTCGACCTCCTGGACCAGGAGCAGGCGAGGCCGGGCTCGCAGTACGACGCCGAACAGGCACCCGTCGGCGCGGCGGACGTGGCCTTCGACAAGGGCGAGGTCGACCAGGTCGTCACCGACCAGGTCGGTGGCTCGGCGCTGTTCGCCGCCCGGTTCCGGGAGTGCGCCGCCCGTGCGCTGCTGCTGCCGCGCCGCAGCCCGGGCAAGCGCACCCCGCTGTGGCAGCAACGCCAGCGCGCCGCCCAACTACTGCAGGTGGCAAGCGAGTTCGGCTCCTTCCCGATCGTCCTGGAAGCGGTCCGCGAATGCCTCCAGGACGTCTTCGACGTGCCGGGCCTCGTCGACCTGATGGGCGACCTCGAAGCGCGCCGGGTACGGCTCGTGGAGGTCACCACGCCGGAACCCTCCCCGTTCGCCCGCTCGCTCCTGTTCGGATACGTCGCGCAGTTCCTGTACGAGGGGGACTCGCCGCTCGCCGAGCGGCGTGCCGCCGCGCTGTCGCTGGACTCCCGGCTGCTGGCCGAGCTGCTGGGCCAGGCGGAGCTGCGGGAGCTGCTCGACGCGGAGGTGCTCGGTGAGCTGGAGCAGGAGCTTCAGTGGCGCACCGAGGACCGGCGTGTCAAGGACGCCGAGGCGGTCGCCGACGTCCTGAGGCTGCTCGGACCGCTGACCGGGGCGGAGCTGGTGGAGCGGGGGGCCGAGCCGGGATGGGCGCAGGAGCTGGCCGCCGCCCGACGCGCCATCAGGGTCCGCATCGCGGGGAGCGACCACTGGGCGGCGATCGAGGACGCGGGCCGGCTGCGGGACGCGCTCGGCACCGCGCTCCCGGTCGGTGTGCCCGAGGCGTTCACCGAGCCGGTCAAGGACCCCCTCGGGGACCTTCTCGCGCGGTACGCACGCACCCACGGCCCCTTCACCTCGGCCGCGGCCGCCGCGCGGTTCGGCCTCGGGGTGGCCGTGACCGAGGGGGCGTTGCAGCGGCTCGCGGCGTCCGGCCGGGTCGTCCAGGGGGAGTTCCATCCCGCGGGGATCGGCCAGGAGTGGTGCGACGCGACGGTGCTGCGCCGGTTGCGGCGCCGCTCCCTGGCGGCGCTGCGCCACGAGCTGGAGCCGGTGGCACCGGCCGCACTGGCGCAGTTCCTGCCGCAGTGGCAGCATGTCGGGGGCGGTCACGGGCTGCGCGGCGCCGACGGACTGGTGCGCGCCGTCGAGCAGTTGCAGGGCGCGTCCGTGCCCGCGTCCGCTCTGGAGAAGCTCGTCCTGCCGTCGCGCGTCGCGCACTACACGCCCGGCATGCTGGACGAGCTCACGGCGGCCGGGGAGATCGTGTGGGCGGGCGCGGGCGCTCTGCCCGGCAAGGACGGGTGGGTCTCCCTCTATCTGGCCGACGCGGCTCCCCTGCTGCTGCCCGCCCCGCACCCCCTGGAGCTGACCGCGCTCCACCAGTCGGTGCTGGACACCCTGTCGGGCGGCTACGGCCTGTTCTTCCGCCAGATCGCCGACCAGGTCCGGGCCACCACGCACCCGGACGCCAGTGACCCTCAGCTGGCCGACGCGGTCTGGGATCTGGCCTGGTCGGGGCGGCTGACGAACGACACGCTCGCACCGATGCGGGCGCTGCTCGGCTCGGGCCGCACCGCGGGGTCCACCGCCCATCGCGCCAAGCGCTCGGTACCGCGCGGCCGGTACGGCTCGCTGACGGCCGCAACCCGGCCCCAGTCCCGGACGGGTCCGCCCACCGTGGGGGGCCGCTGGTCGCTGCTGCCCGACCGTGAGACGGATCCCACCGTGCGCGCCCATGCCCTGGCTCGGGCGCTGCTGGACCGGCACGGGGTGGTGACCCGTGGCGCCGTGGCGGCGGAGGGAGTGGAGGGCGGCTTCTCCGCCGTGTACCGGGTGCTGTCCGCGTTCGAGGAGAGTGGTCAGGCCCGGCGTGGCTACGTGGTGGAGGGGCTCGGCGCGGCGCAGTTCGCCATGGAGGGCGCGGTGGACCGGCTGAGGTCGGTGGCGAGTAGACGCGAGCGGGGCGAGCCACTGCCCGGAGCGGCCCCGGGCAGCGGATACGGCTTCCCGGGCGCCCCCGCGCACCCCTTCGCCGCCGCGCACCCCTTCGCCACCGGCGGCACCTCCGACGCCGGACGCGCCCCCTTCGACGGTCCGGGCTCCGGCGCCCGCAGCGGCCCCGAGGACCCGTTCGGCGACGCCTTCCCCGACGGCCCCGCCGGCGGGCACGACTCCGCGCCGGACGGTTTCGGCGACGGCCGCCACCCCGCCCCGGACGGGTTCGGTGACGGCTTCGACGCACCGCCGCCGGCCCCCGACCCGCTGTCCTCGCCGGGATTCGGAGGTCCCCGTTCGGGCTCCGATCTGTCCACCGGGGAGCCGGAGGGGCCGTACGGGCGCCGTGGCCCGAGTCTGCCGCCCCATCGCTCCACCGGCCCCACCGGCCCGGCCCGGACCGTGGTCCTCGCCGCGGCCGACCCCGCGAACGCGTACGGCGCCGCGCTCCCCTGGCCCGAGCCGCCGACGGAGGCGGGGCACAAGGCGGGGCGCAAGGCGGGCGCGCTGGTGGTGCTGGTCGACGGCGAGCTGACGCTCTACATGGAGCGCGGCGGCAAGACCCTGCTGGCCTGGCCCTCCGATCCGCAAGGACAGGCGACGGACGACGCCCGACTGCGTGCCGCCGCCGAGGCCCTCGGAGCGTCCGCACGCGCGGGTTCACTGGGCACGGTGACGGTGGAGCGGGTCAACGGCGTCTCGGCCCTCTCGTCGCCGTTCGGCGTTCTCCTGGAAGGAGCCGGTTTCATCGCGACCCCCCGCGGGCTGCGGATCCGCGCGTGAGCCCGGCGCGGGCGCGGGCACGGACGTGAGGCGCGGGCACGGGCGCCCGGACGTGCCACCCTTGACCCATGCCCGAAGGCGACACCGTCCACCAGGCCGCGGGGCGTCTGCACCGTGCGCTGGCGGGCGAGGTGCTGACCCGCTCCGACCTCAGGGTGCCCGCGTTCGCCACGGCCGACCTGACCGGCCGCCGTGTCCTGGACGTCACCCCGCGCGGCAAGCATCTCCTCACCCGGATCGAGGGCGGGCTCACCCTGCACTCGCATCTGCGGATGGACGGCGCCTGGAGGATCTACGCACAGGGACAGCGCTGGGGCGGCGGTCCCACCCACCAGATCCGGGCGATCCTCGGCACGGCCGACCGTACGGCGGTCGGCTACCGCCTGCCCGTGCTGGAACTTCTGCGCACCGGCGAGGAGCACCGCGCCGTGGGGCACCTCGGACCCGATCCGCTGGGCGCCGACTGGGATCCCGACAAGGCGCTGGAGAACCTGCTGCGCGACCCCGACCGCGCGCTCGGCGAAGCGCTCCTGGACCAACGCAATCTGGCCGGCATCGGCAACGTCTACAAGAGCGAGCTCTGCTTCCTCATGCGGGTCACCCCCTGGCTGCCCGTCGGGGCCCTGCCCGCCGAGCACGTCGCCCACCTCCCGGCGCTCGCACACAGGCTCCTGGAAGCCAACCGCGACCGCCCGACACGCAACACCACAGGGCGGCGCGACCAGAACCTCTTCGTGTACGGCCGCGCGCCCCGCCCGTGTCTGCGCTGTGGCACCCCGGTGCGGGTGGCCGACCAGGGCGACGGCTCCCGGGAGCGCCCCACCTACTGGTGCCCCACCTGCCAGTGGGGCCCGTCCCCGCCACCTTCCCCGGCCACGTACCCGCCCCGGACGCGGGGCCCGGGACGGCCCGGTCGCGCCGACAGACGCCCGCACCCGACCGATTGACGCACCGTCAGATAGGCTCGTACCGTCGGTGCCATGCCCGTCACGGCGTACGACCTCAGCGGACGCACTGTGTTCGTCACCGGAGCCGCCGGCGGCATCGGCCGCGCCTCGGCCCTGCTGCTCGCACAGGCCGGCGCGAGCGTGCACTGCGCCGACCACGACGCACAGGGCCTGGAGGAGACGGCGGCCCTCGTCAGGGACGCCGGTGGCACGGCCCGCACCCATCACCTCGACGTCAGCGACCGGGCGCAGCTGAAGCGGGCGGTCGCCTGCTGCGAACGCCTGGACGTGATGGCGGCGATCGCCGGGATCATGCACAGCAGCCCCGTCCTGGAGACCCGCGACGAGGATCTCGACCGGGTGCTGGCCGTCAACTTCAAGGGCGTGCTGCACGCTTGCCAGGAGGCCGCCCTCCGGATGATCGCGGACAGAACCCGCGGCAGCATCGTCACGATGGCCTCGGGCGCCATCGACACCGGCGGCGCGGGACTGCTCTGCTACGGCGTCACGAAGGCCGCGGTGGTGCAGCTGACGAAGACTCTGGCGACCGAGGTCGGGCCGCACGGCATCCGGGTCAACGCCGTGGCGCCCGGCTGGATCCGGACACCGATGACCGCCCGGCACGGCGAGGCGCAGGAGCGCACGGAGGCGCTCATGGCGCGAATGTCCCCTCTCGGCCGAGTCGGCGAACCGGAGGACATCGCGCATGCGGTCCTGCATCTGGCCTGTGACGCCGCGGCGTTCACCACAGGTCAGATCCTCCGTCCGAACGGAGGGGTCGCGATGCCGTGGTGAGCCACGCCGCGGGCGGGCCGGCCGCCCTGCCCCGGGAGTCACCTGAACACCCCCGGACCCGGTCACGCCGGCCCCGCCCACCCCCCCGCCCCTATCCGGGTAGCGCACCCCTTCCGCGCACCCGATCGGCACGCCGCCGTCGCCAGGACAACGCCCACTGGTCCGACCCGGCCGCCCCCTCGGCCCGGCTCTTCGGCACGCAGTGCACCGGCAGCAGACTCAGTCCCCAGCCTCCGGCCACGACCGCCCCCTCCAGCACCCCGGCATGGGGTGCCAGCACGAGTCGGAGCGCCCCCCACCACCACAGCGCACCGAGCGTCAGCGCAACCCCCCTGCGCGCCGCGCGCCCCGCCATGGCCGTCACCTCCCACCCGAGGAACCAGACCCTAGAACGGCCCATCCCCACCAGGGAGGGCGCACCAGCGGCACACAGGCGCATCCGCCCCCGCGCATGCCTGCGGCCCCTGCCGGGGACGGCGCACGCCGGGCGGACCACCCGCCGGACTCACCCGTTCTCCGCCTGGAACATCCAGTGGTGCTTCTCCAGGTCCGCGGTGATCCCGATGAGCAGGTCCTGGCTGACCGGATCCGCCTCGGCGGTCGACTCCACCCGCTCCCGCATACGCGTGATCACCGCACCCAGCGCGGAGACGAGGGTGCGCACGGCGTCCGTGTCCTTCACCCAGCCCTGCGACACCGAGCCGATCCCGCTGCCCTGCGCGACCGTCGTGGCGCGGCCGTCCGGTGGGACGCCCAAGGCCGAGGCTCGCTCCGCCACCGTGTCCGAGTGCAGTCGTGCGCTGTCCACGACCTCGTCGAGTTGCAGGTGGACGGAGCGGAACCGCGGTCCGATCACGTTCCAGTGCACCTGCTTGGCGACCAGGGAGAGGTCCACCAGATCGACCAGGGCTCCCTGCAGCGCCTCGGACACCGTCTTGAGGTCGGTGTCGGACAGCGGGCTCTTCACGACGTACATCGATCCTCCGGAAGCGTTCGCCAGGCCCCGAGCCCGCGTGACCCCCCTCGCCCTTCCACGATGACGGCAGCGCCCGCACCCGGCAAACGGGGCCTTCGGCGCCCGGACGGGCGAGAGCCCCCGCCGCGCTGCCCGGATCTCCCGGAGCAGCCCCGGCCGGGGCTCTCGTACCGCTCTTGGTTGCGGCTGTCGCTGTACCGCCTCACCCGCCCGCGTGTGCGAGGGTCAGGCGGCGACCACGTCCACTGCCTCGGTGGGCGCCTTGATCGTGACCCGTTCCGGTGGCACACCGGCGACGGACACGGAATTGAACATCGGGCGACGGACCGGTGCGGGCACCGGTTCGGTGGCCGCAGCCGACTGTGCCAGCTCGGCAAGGGCGAGCTCGTCGCTCACTTCTCGCATGAGCTCGGACATCCGTACGTCCAGCGCGTCGCAGATCGCGGAGAGCAGCTCGGAGGACGCCTCCTTCTGCCCCCGCTCCACCTCGGAGAGATAGCCGAGCGAAACTCGGGCGGACGAGGAGACTTCGCGCAGAGTACGGCCCTGGCGCTGGCGCTGCCGACGCAGCACGTCACCCAGCAGGCGACGGAGCAAAATCATCGGTGGCTCCCTCCTCGGACCGCGAAACCGCATCCTTCACGCCCCACCGTACCGCCTCGCGCGGCGGCCGTGCGGGGAGCGTTGCTCTGTTCACTCAGGGCTGCAAACATCAAATCCCCCCGTTCTGTTCCGTATCCTGTGCCCGCTCATTCTCGCGCTGTTCGCCCGCGAGCTCCTCCAGAAGCAGCGCGAGCACGCTCCGTACACTCTCCATACGGATTTCCGCGCGGTCACCGTTCAACCGCAGACGGGTCACTTTCCCGCCGCCGGGTACGCGCGAAGCGTCCTCGCCCGGTCCGTGGACGGCCACGAAGACGGTGCCGACCGGTTGTCCGTCCTGCGGTTCGGGCCCGGCCACGCCCGTGGTGGCGATCCCCCAGTCGGCGCCGAGCACCCTGCGCACTCCGGCCGCCATCTGCGCCGCGACCTGCGGGTCCACCGCCCCGCGGGCGTCCAGGAGCGCGCCGTCCACCCCGAGGACGTCCCGCTTGAGTCCGGTGGCGTAGGCGGTCACGGAGCCGCGGAACGCCTGGGAGGCTCCGGGCACCGCGGTGATCTCCGCGGCCACCAGGCCGCCGGTCAGCGACTCGGCGACGGCGAGCGTCTCGCCCCTCACCGTGAGTAGTCGCAGGACCTCGGCGGCCACGGGGTTCACCTCTCGGCCGCCTCGGCGGCCCGGCGCTCGGCGATGCCGCGCCTGCGCAGGACGACGGCCTGGCGTACGTAGTCGAGTCCGGTGACGACGGTCAGGACGATCGCCGCGGCCATCACCCAGAACCGCAGGGTCGCGAGCCATCCGGTGAGCGCCAGGACGTACATGCCGACCGCGACGCCCTGGGTGAGGGTCTTGAGCTTGCCGCCGCGGCTCGCCGGGATCACGCCGTAGCGGATGACCACGAAGCGCAGCAGGGTGACGCCCAGCTCACGGCCGAGGATCACCACGGTGACCCACCACGGGAGGTCTCCGAGCCAGGACAGACAGATCAGCGCCGCACCCATGATCGCCTTGTCGGCGATGGGGTCGGCGATCTTCCCGAAGTCCGTGACGAGGTTGTAGGTGCGGGCCAGGTGACCGTCGAACAGGTCGGTGATCATCGCGACGGCGAAGGCCGCCCAGGCGAGCGAGCGCCACGCCGGGTCGTATCCGCCGTCCGCGAGCATCAGCGCGACGAAGCCCGGCACGAGGACCAGGCGCAGCATCGTCAGAAGGTTGGCGACGTTCCAGACGCTGGCCTGGTTGACCGCGGCGGCGGTCAGTTTGCCGCCCCGCGCCGGCCGCGTGCCGTCCTGGTCGCCCTCGTCGGCCGCCGACACGGCCTGTACTCCCCCGCCGGGGCCGCCCTTGGCCGCCGCCCTGCCGCCGGACGGTCCCGAGGCACCGGGGCCGCCCTTCGTGGGCGCCGCTCCCCGCGCACCGGAGGAGCCGCCCGCGGCGGATGCCGGGATACCGGTCATCTGCCCGCCTCCTCGGGACGGCCGATCGCGCCCTGGAGCGGCTCGGCCACCAGGTCGACACCTTCCGTACCGACCACCTTCGCCTCGACCATACGACCCACCACGAGGCCCTCGCCCGTCGTGAACAGGATCTGCCCGTCCGTCTCGGGGGCCTGGTGCTCGGCACGGCCGCAGGCGCCGTCCTCGCCGTCCACGGACTCCACGAGCACGTGCACGGTCTCGCCGAGGCGTTCCTCGGCGCGCTGGGACACCAGCTCCTCGGCCAGCCGGGAGACCCGCGCCAGCCGCTCGGCGACCACGTCCTCGGCCAGCTTGTCCTCGTAGGTCGCGGCCTCGGTGCCGTCCTCGTCGGAGTAGCCGAAGACACCGATCGCGTCCAGTCGCGCGCCGTTCAGGAAGCGCTCCAGCTCGGCCAGGTCCTCCGCGCTCTCGCCGGGGAAGCCCACGATGAAGTTGGAGCGCACACCGGCCTGGGGGGCCTTGGTTCTGATGGTGTCCAGCAGCTCCAGGAAGCGGTCGGTGTCGCCGAAGCGGCGCATCGCGCGCAGCACGCCGGGCGCGGAGTGCTGGAAGGACAGGTCGAAGTAGGGCGCGACCTTGGGGGTGGAGGTCAGGACGTCGATGAGGCCGGGCCGCATCTCGGCGGGCTGCAGGTAGCTGACGCGGACACGCTCGATGCCGTCGACCTCGGCCAGCTCGGGCAGCAGGGACTCCAGCAGACGGATGTCGCCGAGGTCCTTGCCGTACGAGGTGTTGTTCTCGGAGACCAGCATGACCTCCTTCACACCCTGCTCGGCGAGCCACCGTGTCTCGTTCAGCACATCGCTCGGGCGGCGCGAGATGAAGGAGCCGCGGAAGGAGGGAATGGCGCAGAAGGAGCATCTGCGGTCGCAGCCGGAGGCCAGCTTCACCGAGGCGACCGGTGCGCCGTCCAGCCGGCGCCGCAGGGGCGCGCGGGGGCCCGACGCGGGGGCCAGGCCCTCGGGGAGGTCCGCGGGCGCGTGTCCGGGCAGGGCGACCGAGGCGGCCGACTCCTGCCGCTCGGCCGGGCTGATGGGCAGCAGCTTGCGGCGGTCGCGGGGCGTGTGCGCGGCGTGGACGCCGCCGCTGAGGATGGTTCCCAGGCGGTCCGAGATGTCCGCGTAGTCGTCGAAGCCGAGGACGCCGTCCGCCTCGGGGAGGGCCTCGGCCAGCTCCTTGCCGTAGCGCTCCGCCATGCAGCCGACGGCCACGACGGCCTGCGTGCGGCCATGGCCCTTGAGGTCATTGGCCTCGAGGAGGGCGTCCACGGAGTCCTTCTTCGCGGCCTCGACGAAGCCGCAGGTGTTCACGACGGCGACGTCCGCTTCGTTGGCGTCCTCCACGAGCTGCCAGCCGTCCGCCTCCAAACGGCCTGCGAGCTCCTCCGAGTCCACCTCGTTACGGGCGCAGCCAAGGGTGACGAGTGCGACGGTACGGCGTTCAGGCATGGGCTCAAGACTACTTCGTCCCGCTGACAGCCCACGTCGACGGGGTTGGCCGATCTTGGCCAACCCCGTATGTCCGTGCCCTTTCGGTCCCGCTCGGTGCCCTGCGGGGGCCGCGGCGGGCGGGTGTCACCCGGTGACGGGGTCGCCCTTGGTGTAGGTCAGACGTTCGACCTGGCCGGGCTGGAAGTCGTCCTGGATCTTCTTTCCGTTGACATACAGGTCGATCGCTCCCGCGTCGCCGAGGACGAGGTCGATCTTGTCCTTGTCCTGGAAGGTCTGGGAGTCTCCCTGCCCCAGCAGCCCGTCGAACAGGACATGGCCGTTGTGGTCCTTGGCCGAGATCCAGCTGCGGCCGCTGGTGGCACTGACCCGTACGGTCACCTTGTCGCGGGGCGCGGCGGCGATGGCGCTGTCCGAGGGCTCCGGCTTCGGCGCGGCGGGCTTGCCGGGCTTCGTGGCGGGCGCGGAGGGCTTGCCCGCGCTCGTCTCGGGACCCTTGGCGACCGGCGATTTCGCGGCGCTGCCGCCGTCACCGCCCTTGATCGCGGTGAACCCGACGAAGCCGATCACCACGACGATCGCCGCCACCATGGCGGCGGTCCAGTTGGGTCCCCGTCGGTCGGGGCGGATACGTTCCGCCTCGAAGAGCGGGGCCGCCGGGGTGGGGGCGGGGACCTTGCCGTGGTCGCGGGCGTACTGCGCCAGCAGCGGGGCGGGGTCGAGGTCCACGGCACGCGCGAGCGTGCGCAGGTGGCCGCGGGCGTAGACGTCGCCGCCGCAGGGCGCGAAGTCGTTCTGTTCGATCGCCCGCACGATGGCGACCCGGACCCGGGTGGCGTGGCTGATGTCGTCGACGGTCAGACCGGCCGCGATCCGCGCCTGCCGCAGCGCATCGCCGATCGACAGGCGTTCCGACGCGTGGTCGTCTGCGCGTTCGCCGGGAAAGGGTCGCGCGTCCTCGGAGGATTTGTCGTCAGGGGAGTTGGCGATGGACACGGGGGCGCCTTTCGAGCGTTGAGCCACCTGTGCTGGAAGTTCAGTCTAGGGGGGGTGCGAAAGAGCGAGGCAACCGGTCGGTATCACTTTGTACGCCATCCGAATGGCCGCTCATCCTCATGGTGGGCCACGTACCCGTCCCCTCGCTCAACTTGACGTACGTGGACGGGAAACGGTTGCTCACGGATCACTTACGACTGGATCACGGTCGGACCTCCAAGGCTTGTGTGCCATGGTGCGGCGGTCGGTAGGGCCTAGGACTGAGACTCCCCCCGGATCACGGCGAGCACTCCGTCCATCTCGTCAGGTTTCACAAGAACGTCACGTGCCTTGGACCCCTCGCTGGGGCCGACGATGTTGCGCGACTCCATGAGGTCCATGAGGCGTCCCGCCTTGGCGAAGCCGACGCGCAGCTTGCGCTGGAGCATCGAGGTGGAGCCGAACTGCGTGGAGACGACCAGCTCGGCCGCCTGGCACAGCAGGTCCAGATCGTCGCCGATGTCCTCGTCGATCTCCTTCTTCTGCTTGGAGCCGACGGTGACGTCCTCGCGGAAGACCGGCGTCATCTGCTCCTTGCAGTGCCGGACGATCGCCGCGACCTCCTCCTCGGTCACGAACGCGCCCTGCATACGGGTGGGCTTGTTGGCTCCCATCGGCAGGAAGAGGCCGTCGCCCTTGCCGATCAGCTTCTCGGCCCCGGGCTGGTCGAGGATGACGCGCGAGTCGGCGAGCGAGGAGGTGGCGAAGGCGAGCCGGGAGGGGACGTTGGCCTTGATCAGACCGGTCACGACGTCCACGGAGGGACGCTGGGTGGCCAGCACCAGGTGGATGCCGGCCGCACGCGCGAGCTGGGTGATCCGCACGATCGAGTCCTCGACGTCGCGGGGCGCGACCATCATCAGGTCGGCCAGCTCGTCCACGATCACCAGCAGATAGGGGTAGGGCTGAAGTTCGCGCCCACTGCCCTCGGGCGCCGTGACCTTGCCGGTCCTGATCGCCTCGTTGAAGTCGTCGATGTGCCGGAAGCCGAACGCCGCGAGGTCGTCGTAGCGCAGGTCCATCTCGCGTACGACCCACTGGAGCGCCTCGGCCGCCCGCTTGGGGTTGGTGATGATCGGGGTGATCAGGTGCGGGATGCCCTCGTAGGCGGTCAGCTCGACACGCTTGGGGTCCACGAGGACCATGCGCACGTCCTCCGGGGTCGCCCGCACCATGATCGACGTGATCAGGCAGTTGATGCAGGACGACTTTCCGGAGCCGGTCGCGCCGGCGACGAGGATGTGCGGCATCTTCGCCATGTTCGCCATCACGTAGCCGCCCTCGACGTCCTTGCCGAGTGCGACCAGCATCGGATGGTCGTCCTCGGCCGCCGCGGCGAGCCGCAGGACGTCCCCGAGGTTGACCATCTCCCGGTCGGTGTTCGGGATCTCGATCCCGACGGCGGACTTGCCGGGGATCGGGCTGATGATCCGCACGTCGGGGCTCGCGACGGCGTACGCGATGTTCTTGGTCAGCGCGGTGATCCGCTCGACCTTCACGGCGGGGCCCAGCTCGACCTCGTACCGGGTCACCGTCGGGCCGCGGGTGAAGCCGGTGACGGCGGCGTCGACCTTGAACTCGGTGAAGACGGTGGTGAGCGAGGCCACGACTGCGTCGTTCGCCGCGCTGCGCGCCTTTCCGGGGCCCCCGCGCGTCAGGAGGTCCAGGGACGGCAGCGCATAGGTGATGTCGCCGGAGAGCTGGAGCTGCTCGGCGCGCGGCGGCAGGTCACGGGTCTCCTGGGGGGCCGCCTTGGTCAGGTCGGGCACCGGGGAGTCCGCGGGGAGCTTCTCCGACTGGGGCCGAGCCGCCGGGACGGGCGTGGGCGTCGCCTCCGCCCGGTCGGCCGCGCTCACGCCCTGGGTGAGATCGGCGACGATCGGGGAGGGGGGCATGCCGTGCAGCACGGCGCCGTCCAGTGCCGCGGCGGCCGCCGCGGCGACGTCCACGGCGTCCATCTCCCGGCCCAGGGCCGGCTGCACGGACGGCCGCCGGGTACGGCCCCTGCGGCGGGACAGCGCGTCCTGCTCCACCTCGTCCGGGTCGTACACCTCGTCGGCGGGCTCGCGCCTGCGGGTGCGGGGCAGGGCCTCGCGCCACTGCTCGTCGTAGCGCTCGTCGTCCTCGGTTCCGAGGGGCACCTCCGGGCCGTGCACGAGCCCGAGCCGCACGCCGAGCAGACGCAGCCGCTGCGGGATGGCGGTGACGGGGGTGGCGGTGACGACGAGCACGCCGAAGAAGGTGAGCAGCAGGAGCAGCGGCACCGCGAGCGCGTCGCCCATGGTGTACGTCAGCGGGGTGGCCGTACCCCAGCCGATGAGCCCGCCCGCGTCCCTTATCGCCTGCATGCCGTCGGCACGCGCGGGCCCGCCGCAGGCGATGTGCACCTGACCGAGGATGCCGATGACCAGGGCGGAGAGGCCGATGACGATCCGGCCGTTGGCCTCGGGCCGCTCCGGGTGCAGGATCAGGCGCACCGCGATCGCGCCGAGCAGCAGCGGCACCAGCAGGTCGAGCCGGCCGAAGGCGCCGGTCACGAGCATCTCCACGAGGTCCCCGACGGGGCCGCGCAGATTGGCCCAGGTGCCCGCGGCGACGACCAGGGACAGGCCCAGCAGCAGGAGCGCGAGGCCGTCCTTGCGGTGCGCCGGGTCGAGCCCCTTGGCACCGCGCCCTATGCCGCGGAACATGGCTCCGACCGCGTGCGCGAGCCCCAGCCAGAGGGCGCGGACGAGTCGGTACACCCCCGCGGTCGGGCTCGGTGCCGGCGCGGGGGCGAGTTTCCTGGCCGGGGCCTTCCTCGCGGGCGCCTTCTTCGCCACGACCTTCTTCGCGGGGGCCTTCCTCGCCGGAGCCTTCCTCGGAGCGGCCGCCTTCTTCGCGGGCGGCTTCTTGGCTGCGGGACGTGGGGCCATGGGTGTGAGGTTACCGGTGTGGATGAGCAGGCACACGCGTGCCCGCGGCTTCACCCGTTCGTGTCGCCTGCCTGGAGGCGTGAAACTGACGCGCCCTCAGGGCAGGTGCCCCGTACGGATGTCCACCGGCGCATGCGCCGACCGTCCGCGCGCCGGAACCCCACCACCGCGTGGTGCGAGCCTCCAAGGTGCCCCGCCCAGGCCCTGAGGTCGCCCCTCAAGGCCCTGGAGAGGGCACCGGACCGCTTCCCTTCCGCCCTGATCAGCTCTGCGAGGGCACCGGCGGGGCGCCAGTGCCCGTGCCCGGCTCCAGCGCGTCGAGCGCCCTGCGCAGGCCCGTGAGTTTGCGTTCGAGATGCGCCGCGGTGGCCACCGCCGCCGCGTCCGCCGACTCGTCGTCGAGCTGCTTGGACAACGCCTCCGCCTGCTCCTCGACCGCCGCGAGCCGCGCGGAGAGCTCGGCGAGCAGCCCGGCGGGCTCCTTGCTGTCGCCGCCCGCGGCCTTGCCGCCGCCCTCCAACTGGAGCCGCAGCAGCGCGGCCTGCTCACGCAGCTGGCAGTTCTTCATGTAGAGCTCGACGAACACCGACACCTTCGCGCGCAGCACCCACGGGTCGAACGGCTTGGAGATGTAGTCCACGGCACCCGCCGCGTATCCCCGGAAGGTGTGATGCGGACCGTGGTTGATCGCCGTCAGGAAGATGATCGGGATGTCCCTGGTCCGCTCCCGTCGCTTGATGTGCGCGGCGGTTTCGAAACCGTCCATCCCTGGCATCTGGACGTCCAGCAGAATGACCGCGAAATCGTCCGTCAGCAGTGCCTTGAGCGCTTCCTCCCCGGACGATGCCCTGACCAGCGTCTGATCGAGCGCAGAGAGGATGGCCTCCAGCGCCAGCAGATTCTCCGGCCGGTCATCGACCAGGAGGATCTTGGCCTTCTGCACCATGGCCCGCCCTCCTCGCCCCGGCTTGGGGCCTCCCCTGTCCTCAGGACTCGAAGCAGCGCCTTCGGGCACCGCTCCAGGGGACGACTCCTTACGCCGCCCGTCCTTGTGCCGGTCATCGTAGCCGTACCCCGCCCGTCGCCACACCCTGTCACCGTGATGTCACTGTGGACGTAGCAGAAACGCGGCAGAGGACCAGAAGGTTCCCCGTGCACCGTACCTCTACACGGACCCGGCCACACTCAGTCAGCGACCGGGCGTGAACATCGGGTGTCGCGGTCACCGCTCACGCATCCACTGCTCCATCACGGACAGCAGATGGTCGGGGTCGACCGGCTTGGTCACGTAGTCGGAGGCACCCGACTCGATGGCCTTCTCCCGGTCGCCCTTCATCGCCTTCGCCGTCAGCGCGACGATCGGCAGCCCCGCGAACTGCGGCATCCGCCGGATCGCCGTCGTCGTCGCGTACCCGTCCATCTCCGGCATCATGATGTCCATCAGCACGACCGCGACATCGTCGTGCTGCTCCAGGACCTCGATGCCCTCGCGGCCGTTCTCGGCGTAGAGCACCGACAGGCCGTGCTGCTCCAGGACGCTGGTCAGCGCGAAGACGTTGCGGATGTCGTCGTCGACGATCAGCACCTTCTCGCTGTCGAACCGCACGGCCTGGGCCGGCACCGGCGTCTCCTGCTGCTCCCCGGCCCACTGCTCCGGTCCCTGGCTCTCGCGCGCCGGAGCCGCCGAGACCGCCCGGCGCCGGCGCCGGAAGAGGGCTGCGGGCCCGTTCTGGGTCTCCCGGTACGACTTCACCTCCGCGGGGGTCTCGATGCCCTGCGCGGCGGGCTGGGCCTCGGAGGCCAGCAGTTCGTCGGCCTCCATCGCGGGGGCGAGCTGCGCATAGCCCTGAGGCGGCAGTTCGCTCGGGTGCAGCGGCAGATACAGGGTGAACGTCGAGCCGCGCCCGGGCTCGCTCTGCGCGTGGATCTCGCCGCCGAGCAGCCGGGCGATCTCCCGCGAGATGGACAGCCCCAGACCCGTACCACCGTACTTGCGGCTGGTCGTGCCGTCCGCCTGCTTGAACGCCTCGAAGATCACCCGCATCTTGCTGGCCGCGATGCCGATGCCCGTGTCGGCGACGGAGAACGCGATGAGATCCGCGTCCGGGTCGCGCAGGGCACCGGCCTCCAGGAGCTGCTCCCGGATGGCCACCGGGACATCCGCCCCCGCCGGCCTGATGACCAGCTCCACCGCGCCCGTGTCGGTGAACTTCACCGCGTTGGACAGCAGGTTGCGCAGCACCTGCAGCAGCCGCTGCTCGTCGGTGTGCAGCGTGGCCGGCAGTTCGGGCGACACCCGCACGGAGAAGTCGAGGCCCTTCTCCGCGGTCAACGGCCGGAAGGTCGCCTCCACGTAGTCCACGAGCTGGACGAGCGCGATGCGTGTCGGCGAGACGTCCATCTTGCCCGCCTCGACCTTCGACAGGTCCAGGATGTCGTTGATCAGCTGGAGCAGATCGGAACCCGCGCCGTGGATGGTCTCCGCGAACTCGACCTGCTTCGGGGAGAGGTTCGACTCGGCGTTGTCCGCGAGCAGCTTGGCCAGGATGAGCAGCGAGTTCAGCGGTGTCCGCAGCTCGTGGGACATGTTGGCCAGGAACTCGCTCTTGTAGCGCATGGACACCGCGAGCTGCTCCGCGCGCTCCTCCAGGACCTGGCGCGCCTCCTCGATCTCGGTGTTCTTGACCTCGATGTCGCGGTTCTGCTGCGCCAGCAGCTCGGCCTTGTCCTCCAGTTCGGCATTCGAGTCCTGGAGTGCCTTCTGCCGGTTCTCCAGCTCCGCGGACCGCTCCTGGAGCTGTTCCGTCAGCTCCTGGGACTGCTTCAGCAGCACCTCGGTCTTGGTGTTCACGGAGATGGTGTTGACGCTGGTGGCGATCATCTCGGCGATCTGGTTGAGGAAGTCCCTCTGGATCTGTGTGAACTTCGTGAAGGAAGCCAGCTCGATGACACCGAGCACCTTGCCCTCGAACAGCACCGGCAGCACGATCACCTGCGCGGGCGGTGCCTCCCCCAGTCCGGAGGAGATCTTCAGATAGCCGGTCGGGACGTCCTCCACCAGGATCGTGCGCCGCTCCTGGGCCGCCGTCCCGATCAGCGCCTCACCCGGGCGGAACGACGTCGGCATCGACCCCATCGAGTACCCGTACGAGCCGAGCATCCGCAGCTCGTAGCGCTCCTCGCTCTCGGCGACCGGATCCCTCCCGTCGACCAGGGACATCGCCAGGAAGAACGCGCCGTGCTGGGCGGACACCACCGGCGTCAGCTCGCTCATGATCAGCGAGGCGACGTCCTCCAGGTCGCGCCGGCCCTGCATCAGGGCGGAGATCCGGGCCAGGTTGCCCTTGAGCCAGTCCTGCTCCTTGTTGGCGATCGTGGTGTCGCGCAGGTTGGCGATCATCTTGTTGATGTAGTCCTGAAGATCCTGGATCTCACCGGAGGCGTCCACGTCGATCTTCAGGTTGAGGTCGCCACGCGTCACGGCGGTCGCGACGCGCGCGATGGCGCGCACCTGCCGGGTCAGGTTCCCGGCCATCTCGTTCACGGACTCGGTCAGATCGCGCCAGGTGCCGTCGACGTCCCGCACCCGCGCCTGACCGCCCAGCTGCCCCTCCGTGCCCACCTCGCGGGCCACCCTGGTGACCTCCTCCGCGAAGGAGGACAGCTGGTCGACCATCGTGTTGATGGTCGTCTTCAGTTCGAGGATCTCGCCCCGCGCGTCGATGTCGATCTTCTTCGTCAGATCGCCCTTGGCGATGGCCGTCGTGACCATGGCGATGTTGCGCACCTGGCCGGTCAGGTTGGACGCCATCTGGTTCACCGACTCGGTGAGGTCCTTCCACGTGCCCGCCACACCCGGCACATGCGCCTGACCACCGAGGATCCCGTCCGTACCCACCTCACGGGCCACCTTGGTGACCTGGTCGGCGAACGAGCTCAGCGTCTTCACCATCGTGTTGAAGGTGTCGGCGAGCTGCGCGACCTCTCCGCTCGCCTCGATGGTCACCGTCCGCGTCAGGTCGCCGTTGGCGACCGCCGCCGCCACCTGGGAGATGTTGCGCACCTGCACGGTCAGGTTGTTGGCCATCAGGTTGACGTTGTCGCTCAGGTCCTTCCAGATGCCCGTGACACCGGCGACATGCGCCTGGCCGCCCAGGATGCCCTCGGTGCCCACCTCACGGGCCACCCGGGTCACCTGCTCGGCGAAGGACGACAGCTGGTCCACCATCGTGTTGACGGTCGTGACCAGCTCCAGGATCTCGCCCTTGGCGTCCACGGTGATCTTCTTGGACAGGTCGCCCTTGGCGACCGCCGTCGTCACCTCGGCGATGTTGCGCACCTGGATCGTCAGGTTGTTCGCCATGAAGTTCACGGACTGCGTGAGGTCCTTCCAGGTGCCGGACACACCCTGCACCTCGGCCTGGCCACCGAGGATGCCCTCGGTGCCCACCTCACGCGCCACCCGCGTCACCTGCTCGGCGAAACTGGACAGCTGATCCACCATCGTGTTGATGGTGTTCTTCAACTCCAGGATCTCGCCGCGCGCGTCCACGTCGATCTTCTGCGACAGGTCACCGCGCGCCACCGCCGTGGCGACCTGGGCGATGTTGCGCACCTGGGTGGTCAGGTTGCCGGCCATGCCGTTCACCGAGTCGGTGAGATCACGCCACACCCCGGCCACGCCGGGCACCTGCGCCTGACCGCCCAGACGGCCCTCCGTGCCCACCTCACGCGCCACCCGGGTCACCTGCTCGGCGAACGCCGAGAGCTGGTCCACCAGGTTGTTGATGGTGTTCTTCAGCTCAAGGATCTCGCCGCGCGCGTCCACGTCGATCTTCTGCGACAGGTCACCGCGCGCCACCGCCGTCGTCACCTGGGCGATCTGCCTCACCTGCGAGGTGAGGTTGCCCGCCATGAAGTTGACGGAGTCGGTGAGTTCCTTCCACGTGCCGCTGACGCCCGGCACCACGGCCTGGCCGCCGAGCCGGCCTTCCGTACCCACGTCCCTGGCCATGCGGGTGACCTGGTCGGCGAAGGACGACAGCTGGTCCACCATCGTGTTCACGGTGTCCTTCAGCTGGAGCATCTCGCCCGAGACGTCCACCGTGACCTTCTGCGACAGGTCGCCCGTGGCGACCGCCGTCGTCACCTGCGCGATGTTGCGCACCTGACCGGTGAGGTTGCGGAACGCCGTGTTGACGGAGTCCGTGAGGTCCTTCCACGTGCCCGCGGCGCCCGTCACCTGCGCCTGGCCGCCCAACTCACCCTCCACGCCGATCTCCCGCGCGACCCGGGTCACCTCGGCGCCGAAGGCGGACAGCTGGTCCACCATCCCGTTGACGGTGTTCTTCAGCTCCAGCATCTCGCCGGCGACGTTCACGGTGACCTTCTGCGACAGGTCGCCGTTGGCCACCGCCGTCGTCACCTCGGCGATGTCCCGCACCTGGGTCGTCAGGTTCCGGAAGACCGTGTTCACCGAATCGGTGAGGTCCTTCCACGTGCCCGCCGCGCCCGGCACGTTCGCCTGGCCGCCGAGCCTGCCCTCGCCGCCCACCTCGTTGGCCACCCGGGTGACCTCGTCGGCGAACGTGCGCAGCGTCTCGGTCATCTGGTTGATCGTCTCGGCGAGCCGGGCGACCTCACCCCGTGCCGACACGGTGACCTTCTGCGACAGGTCGCCGTTGGCGACCGCCGTCGTCACCTGCGCGATCCCGCGCACCTGGGCGGTCAGGTTGCCCGCCATCAGGTTCACCGAATCGGTGAGGTCCTTCCACACACCCGCCACACCAGGAACCTGCGCCTGGCCGCCCAGCTCCCCCTCGGTGCCCACCTCACGGGCTACCCGGGTCACCTCGGAGGAGAACGAGGAGAGCTGGTCCACCATCGTGTTGACGGTTTCCTTCAGCTCCAGCATCTCGCCCGCGACGTGGACGGTGACCTTGCGGGACAGGTCGCCCTTGGCGACCGCCGTGGTCACCAGCGCGATGTCACGCACCTGCGCGGTCAACCGGTACGCCATCGTGTTGACGGAGTCCGTGAGGTCCTTCCACGAACCCGACATGCCGCGCACCCGGGCCTGCCCGCCCAGCTTGCCCAGCGTGCCCACCTCGCTGGCCACCCGCGTGACCTCGTCGGTGAACGTCGACAGCTGGTCGACCAGGTTGTTGACCGTCCGCCCGACCTTCAGGAACTCCCCGCGCAGCGGATGCCCCGTCTCGTCCTGGCCCTGCGTCCGCAGCTCCATCCGCGGCGACAGATCACCCTCCGCCACGGCGGACAGCACCCGGCTGACCTCGGACACGGGGTGTACGAGATCGTCCACCAGCGCGTTGGAGGCGTCGATGGCGGCCGCCCAGGAGCCCTCGCAGGCCCCCGACTCCAGCCGCTCCGTGAGCTTTCCCTCGCGCCCGACCATGCGGCGCACCCGCGCCAGCTCACCGGTCAGATGCAGATTGCGGTCCGCGACCTCGTTGAAGACGGCGGCGATCTCGGCCATCACCCCGTCGCCCGAGACCGTCAGCCTCTTGCGGAAGTTGCCGTCGCGCATCGACTCCAGCGCCGTCAGCAGCTTGTTCAGGGCCGCCGTGTCCACCGCGGTGGTGCCGCCTCGCGCCTTGCGCTGGTTGCTCAGGGACGGTCCGCCTTTCGCGCGCGTCTTCGTGGCCCGCGTCGCTGCGCCAGACTCCACTGTGTCCCTCCCGCAGGGGTCGACCTTCACTGCTGTGCTCAGAGGTACTGCTCGACGTACCCGTTACTCATGCGTAGTGCCTGCCCGGCCGCCCGGACGACACGCGCGTGCTTCTGCCCGGCGTGACGGACGGCACTCGGCCCGCTTTTCTCTCACTGGTGAGCCTGCCCAGTGTTTCACCCTGCCCGAACCCGGCCATAACAGTTCGGCAGCTTCGCACACGCTCCGCACACCCTGTAGACGTAAACACCCTCGACCGGCACCCGCATGGACGGCGAAGGTAAGTAACCTTGCATGCGGCTGTCCAGCCGCGCCGGTCCGGCGTGGGCGGTGGCACGAGCACGAGCGGGCAGGCATCGGAGGGGCACCGCACCATGACCACCGGAGTTCGACCCGGGGGACCACCCCAGGATCCCCGGCCCGACGGGGACCGGCAACTGCCGCGGCAGGAGCGGGTCGGCCCGCCTCCCCCGCATGTCGATAACCGGACGAGGAGTGCAGTGATCACCGCGCGCGCGGCAGCCAGCTTCGAGCCCGTAGGACGATCGGTCGCAACGGCCCGGTCCTTCGTACGGGACACGCTCCAGGGGTGGGGGTTCGCCGACATCGTCGACGACGCCGTGGTCCTGACCAGTGAACTGGTCACCAACGCCGTCGTCCACGCGGGCACCGCCGCGGACGTCCTGTGCCTGCGCAGCGACGACGGCGTACGCGTCGAGGTCGCCGACCACTACCCGGAGCGCGAGATCCCGGTGCAGACCAGCGCCGTCAGCATGGGCAGCCCCGACCGCGAGGGCGGACGCGGCCTCCAACTGTGCGCCGCGCTCGCCCGACGGTGGGGTGTGGAGTACACCCCCACCCACAAGAAGGTCTGGTTCCAGCTCGACCTGCCCGAGCGCCCCGTCGGTACCCGCAGCGCGGGCCCCACCCTGCCCGCCGAACTCCTCCCGCTCGCCGACACCCGGGTCCGCGTCGCCGTCGTCCAGATCGACCGCAACGCCTCCGTCACCGCCTGGAACGAGGACGCCGAGGACCTGTTCGGGTAC
Source organism: Streptomyces sp. NPDC048664 (assembly GCF_040650555.1). Taxonomy (NCBI): domain Bacteria; kingdom Bacillati; phylum Actinomycetota; class Actinomycetes; order Kitasatosporales; family Streptomycetaceae; genus Streptomyces; species Streptomyces sp. NPDC048664. The sequence continues at coordinate 191,429 of NZ_JBEZHK010000012.1, forward strand.
CCGGCCGACCAGGTCACCGGCAAGCCGCTCATCGATCTCGCCGCGTGGCCCCAGACGCCGGGCACGGGCACCGGCATCGCCGAGGCCCTCCAGCTCTCCCGCTGGGAGGGCAGCTACGGCATCCGCTGCGCCGACGGCCGAGTGGCCCCCGTCTACGCCTCCCACCTGCGCGTACGGGACACGGCGGGCGAGCCGTCCACGGTGTGCCTGCTGGTACGCGACCACGAGCGCGCCGTCCTGCAGACCCCGTTGCGCACCACGTCCTCCGACACGGCCACGGCTCAGGAGGGCCAGACCACCGACCCCTTCGAGGTCTTCATCGGCTCGCCGGCCCCCGACGACCTCGACGGCCTCCTGCAGCGCACGGTCGAGCGCGCCCGGGACATGCTCGACGGCGACGCGGCCTTCCTGCTGCTGGCCACCGACGACGAGACGGAGCTGGAGGTGCGCGCCTCCACCGGCCTGCCCTCGGCCCGCCAGCGCTTCGCCCGCGTCCCGGTCGAGGCCGGTCCCGGCCGCTACGGCTCGGCCCGTATGCCCGCCGTCCACGACGATCTCACGGCCGTCCCCGGAGCGGTGCCCCTGCTGTCCGGCACGGGCATGCGCTCGGTCGTGACGGTCCCCCTGAAGGTGGAGGGCCGCCTCACCGGCTCTCTCGGGGTCGCCGCCGAGTCGCCCTCGCGCTACTCCAACGAGGAGGCGCTGCGCCTGCAGTTCGCCGCGGACCGCATCGCGCTCGCGGTGGAGTCCGCCCGGCTCGGTGAACTGGAGCGGCTGCGCCGCGGCTCGCTGAGCTTCCTGGTCGAGGCCTCCGACCTGCTGGCGGGCACCCTCGACCGCGACCAGACCCTGGCGCTCATGGCGCAGATGACGATCCCGACCCTGGCCACCTGGTGCGCGGTGTACACGATCGCGGACCAGTCCTCGGAGACCTACCTCTCCTATGTGCTGCACGAGGACGAGGAACGCATCGACGGCCTCAAGGCGCTGCTGTCGCAGATCCCCCCGCCGGAGCCGATCCTGACCCCCGGCGCCCGGGTCTGGACGCAGCCGGCGGAGGCGGCGCACCGCGCGGCGCTGCGCACGTCCATGCGCAGCCTCGGGCTCGGCGAGCCCCCGTCGATCAGCTCCGGCATCGGCACGACCTTGGCGACCGCCTCGGCGGTCGGCGGCGAGACGGTCGTCCTCCCCCTCGTCGCCCGCAACCGCGTGATCGGCATGCTCACCTTGGGCAAGCCGACGGACGAGCACTTCCGGCAGGAGATCCTGGAGCTCGCCGAGGACTTGAGCCGACGGGCCGCGCTGGCTCTGGACAACGCGCGGCTCTACTCGGAGCGCACGGCCATCAGCCAGTCGCTCCAGCGCAGCCTGCTCCCCCCGGAACTGCCCACGGTCGAGGGTGTCGAGGTCGACGTCATCTATCGGGCGGCCGGCGAGGGCAACGAGGTCGGCGGCGACTTCTACGACCTGTTCCCCATCCGCGACGGCGCGTACGGCTTCGCCATCGGCGACGTCTGCGGCACGGGGCCCGAGGCCGCGGCGGTCACGGGACTGGCCCGGCACGCCCTGCGGCTGCTCGCCCGTGAGGGCTTCGGCGGCCCGGCGGTCCTGGAGCGCCTCAACTCCGCGATCCTCGACGAGGGGGCGCGGAGCCGCTTCCTCACGCTTCTGTACGGCGAGCTGTGGCCGCAGGAGGACGGCAGCGCGCTGTTGAAGGTGGTGTGCGCCGGCCATCCGCTGCCGCTCCGGCTGCGTCAGGACGGGACGGTGGAACCGGCGGCCGAACCGCAGCCGCTCCTCGGGGTGATGGAGGACCTGGAGCTCTACGAGCAGACGGTGACGCTCGATCCGGGCGACGTCCTGCTGTGCGTCACGGACGGGGTCACCGAACGCCGTGAGGGCACCCGCATGTTGGGGGACGACGGCCTGGCGGACGTTCTGACGACGTGTACGGGCCTCACGGCGGGCGCGGTGGCGGCTCGCATCATGCGTGCGGTCGAGCGCTTCGCCTCCGACGCTCCCTCCGACGACATGGCCATTCTCGCGATGCGCGTGCCGGGCCTTCCGCAGGACTGAATGCGGTGGCCGGGGCCTGAACTGCCCGGAACCCGGGACATGAAAGAGGCCTCGCCCTGATGGGCGAGGCCTCTTTCATGTCTTTCCGTGGAGCCCCCAAACGGAATCGAACCGTTGACCTTCTCCTTACCATGGAGACGCTCTGCCGACTGAGCTATGGGGGCCTGCCGCCTCGCGGGTTTCCCCGCGGCAACGAAATAGATCATACCCCGAACTGACGTGTGCTCCCAACCAGAGCTCTGGTGCGGAACACGGGATCAGAACGCGGGCTGGAGCAATCCGCCCAGCGCGTTGCACGCGGAGACGATCCTGTTCATCTCACGCCGCGTCAGAGCCGCGTCGATCGGCAGGGAAAGCGTCTCGTCGGCGGCGCGCTCGGTCTCGGGCAGGGCGATGTCGCGTCGGAATCCCGGCATTCGGTGCACGGGCGTCTTGACCGGCACCCGGCATGCGACTCCCTTGGCGCGGACCGCCCGTGCGAAGGCGTCACGGTCCGGCCGGCCGTTGCCCGGCACCCGCACCACGTACTGCTGATAGGTGTGGCCGCCGCCGCTTTCGGGTGTGCGCACGCCCCGCAGCCGTCGATCGAGGTACGCGGCACGCTCACGGCGCTGTGCCACCTCGCCGTACGGCGTCTCGGACTCGCCCTGCTCCAGCACCAGGACCCCGTGCCGCTGGCCGAGTTCGTGGAGTCGCGCGATGTCGGCCGGCCGGCCGAACCGGTGGACGACGACGATCGCGGCGGTGTGCGGGGTGACCGCGGCTTCCACGGCGGCGGGGTCGAGGCAGTAGGTCGCCGGGTCTATGTCGGCGAAGACAGGCATCGCGCCGGCCAGGGTGACGGCCTCGGCAACCTCGATGTTCCCGAAGGCGGGCACGACGACCTCGTCACCGTTGCCGACGCCTGCGGACTTGAGCATTCCAGCGGTACCCACGGCTCGGATGTTCGTCCGGCAACGTGAACGCAAAGTGACGCTCAAAAAAAAAGAGCTGGTCCCCGAACCGAAGTTCGGGGACCAGCTCTGAATAATTGTTCGGCGGCGTCCTACTCTCCCACAGGGTCCCCCCTGCAGTACCATCGGCGCTGTAAGGCTTAGCTTCCGGGTTCGAAATGTAACCGGGCG